>CAZHBQ010000014.1:0-33360 GCA_964530785.1 uncultured Methanobacteriaceae archaeon
AATAAACAATTATTATATTACAACAAGAATATTGGAAATTAAAGAATAGATATTATTCTTATTCTAATATTCTCTTATTTTTGATATAACAATATAGAAAGAAACACTTATCTGAGAACATATTAGATAATATAATAAATTAATTTTATATACTATAATCTAATAATATAATATGTATGAATTTAGGAAGACCTAAAGTCATGCAATATTAAAAAAAATAAACTATAAAAAAAGAAAGGAAAAGAATAAGTATATTTTCTTCGATTAAATTATAGAAAATATAAATTAATCTGAAACCCTAAAACAAATACTCCAAAAACATCTCCTTTCTTATTTATAGTTTATTTTAAAAAGAAAAAAAATTATGATAAATCTTTGTTACGTTCAAGACCTAACATCAAAGAATCATATAAACTATTGCCTGAATCAATACCCTTAATAATTGCTTCTGTTATCCCACCAGGTGTTGAAAATTCTTTTACAAATTCATCCCTATTTTCTTCAGGTACAAGAAGCTCTGCTTTTTTTGAAATATCAATAAAATCTTTAAAATCACCAGCAAATTTTTCTATATCTTCAATAGAATTATTACATTGTGGATCTACTTTACAATATACTGCTGGAAGACAACCTGCAATAACCATATAATCCATATTTTTCTCAGAATCTACAGTATACAAATCAAAATCTAATAAATCAAATATTTTATCTGCAACAATATTACTAGGATATGAACCAGCAATTGCTTTAGAATTTTTTATTGTATCAGGACCTGTTGGTATTATTCTAACAACATTATTTGAACCAGTTTGTTTTTTAATAGTATCAATTGAAACACCAGCCATGAAAGATATAACCAACACATCATCATCTAAATTAAAATAACCAATTTGTTCAAAAGATTGTGGAGGTACTGATAAAATGATAATAGAACAACTTTCAACAATTTTAGCATTACTACTTATAAAATCAACTAAATTATTATCATATAAATCACTAAAAGTAAATATAGACCCATTATATGACAATTGCATATTCTCTTTAGGATAACCTTTTTCTAATAATTTTAATGCTAACGCTTGACCAATATGTCCTGCCCCTATTATTCCAATATTATTTTTAAAAATTTCATCATTATTCATGATAATTATTCTCTTCTTAAATATTAAAAATAATAACTATTATTAAATATTAATATTTTATTAAAAAAAAATATAATATAATAATCAAACAACAGAAGGGAGGAATTTATAATGATTGATAGTAAATATCAATACTTAAAAACGATCACTAAAGAACTCTACAATATGAAAACAACAAAGGTATCAAAAGAACTTGATGGAACAACACCTCCTTCTGTATTTATTGGTAGTTATAATTATCCAAAAGTATATGCAGGACCCTTACTTGCTGCTAATTATGAAGACTCAGCAATAATGGATCAGCCTGAAAAATGGATAAATAATGACACCTCACAAAATGAAATTATAAACTATAGATTAAATCTTGTACGTGGAAAACAAACAATTGGCATAACTGATCTTGAAAATAATTATGTTGAAAAACTACAAGAAATTTCAATGGCATCAAAATCTATTGCAAGTGAAGCTGAATTTAATAAAAAACCTGTAGGAATGACATTTAGTGCTGAAAATGCACCCCATGGACCAAGTGCCATTCTTAAAAAGTTTGATATTGATAATGTCAAATGGGATCATCAACTAGAAAAAGCTTACTATGATACTGACCTTAAAGCTGCTGATGCTGTTGAAATATTACACAAAAAAGATGTTCCATTCTCTCAAATACAAAAAGCTTTTTCTGTTGGTACAATGGGAGAAAAAAAGAATAGAAAACTTGTTCCTACACGTTGGTCAATAACAGCTGTTGATACAACTATTGCAAATAAATTACTTGAAAATGTTAAATATTACTCCCAAATAGACACATACCGAGTTTATGAATTTAATAGTCTTAATAACTATTATGCTATTCTTGAAATTCCAACACCATGGCAATATGAATGGATGGAAGCATTTTTAGATGTTAAAGGTAAAGGATCTATGATATTTACTGATTATGAACATAATAAAGGGAAAAAAGAATATTCAAGAGTCGGTGGATGTTATTATACGGCAAAAATGGCTCTTCTTGAACAACTTGAAAAAGAAAAAAAACAAGCAGGTTGTATAATTTTCAGAGAAGCTAATGAAGAATATATTCCTCTTGGTGTATTTAATGTAAGAGAGAATATTCGTCATGCACTTCGATTAAAACCTAAAGAATTTGAAAGTATGAAAGAATCTTTAGATTATATTGAAAAAAATTTAAAATTGACTGTTAATGATTTTAGAAAAGAAAGTAGATTACTTGATGAATTATTAAAAGAAAGACAAACAACATTAGATCAATTTTTTTAAATTAGGATGAATTTATATGTTAAAATTAGAATATAAAAAGATACCAGAAGATGTTTTAGAATATATGGAAGAATCGATTAGATCAGATGTAGATTATTATGATAAAGCTATTTGTAAAATTAAGGAAATTCTTCCGTCTGATGAAATTCATATTTTAAATAGTGCAAATAGTTGTATTTTTACTGTTGTTGAAGCTTTAGATGATCCTATTGTTGTTGTCAATCAAGGCGGGTGGAATGGTTTTAATAGATCTGCAGATATTTTAAATAAAGAAATTAGAGAAATTCAAACAGATGATGGTATCATAAATATTGAAATATTAAGTAAATATATTGAAGAAAATGATATATCATCTATTTATATTACAAGTCTTGCTGGATATACTGCACCTCAACCTATTCAAGAAATATATAAGTTGTGTCATCTACATGATATTACTGTTGTTGTTGATATTTCAGGATCTTTAGGAAATAAAGAATTATCAAATACAAATTATGCAGACATACAAGTATCTTCAACAGGAAGTCCAAAAATAATAAACATAGAAAATGGTGGATTTATCAATAACATAACACAAAAAGTAAAACTTAACAAACACCTCCTCAAAACATTCAAAGCAGATAAAATAACATGTGCAGGAATATATAAAAATATAGAAAATGCAGAAAAAATCCTTCAAAAAACAATAAAAGCTAATATGTATCTTAAAAATAAACTTTCTGAAGAACTAAAAGATGATAAAATACACAACATTATACATGAGAACAAAGAAGGAATAAATATCATAATAACAGAAGAAAGTAAAAAGAAAGCAAAAAATTTATCATTTAAAATAAGACAACAAATAGAAATAGATAAAAATAAAAGTATTATAACAACAGGACCTAACTATAACAGACTAAAAAAACCCTGCGTGTGTATTGAAATAAAAAATATAAATGAAAATTACCTAACAAAAGAAAATATAGACAAATTAAATGATATAATTATAAATTCAATAAATAACTAAAAAAGAGATGAAAATTAATATTTAATAGATAATAATGCTATTTTTTCATTAATATTATCTACAATATTATTTTTACTACTTAAATTATATGCTTTTATGATTTTATCAACATCAAACTCTTCTAGTAACGTATCACAGCGTTTAAATAATAAGTTTTCTGTTTTTTCTATTTGTTCTTCAGATGTATTGATATAAACTACTGTAATATTTCCTTTTTCTTTTATTCCTAAAAGTTTTAAAGCTTCACTTATTTGTTTTTGTGCAGATA
This sequence comes from uncultured Methanobacteriaceae archaeon, assembly GCA_964530785.1. Taxonomy (GTDB): domain Archaea; phylum Methanobacteriota; class Methanobacteria; order Methanobacteriales; family Methanobacteriaceae; genus Methanosphaera. Next base: position 3,698 of record CAZHBQ010000014.1, read on the forward strand.
ATCTTACACATATTTCCAAACCTTTATCTTTTGCAAAATTCTGATTTTCTTCAAATGATTTAAATGCTTGGCTAATTGCTTGATTAAGATGTCTTTTACCACAAATATAATCAGTATCAAGTAATTGTATTATTGAATCTTTTTTAATATCATTTATTTTATCAATCTCTTTTAGAAATGATGGAATATCTTCTATTATACAATCTTGATATGAGTGAATTGTTATTTGATAGTCTTCAATTAATTTTTTCTGTAAGTCTTGCATTATTTCATCTTCTTTTTTCATCAGTGAGTATTTTATTTACTCCTTTAAGATAAGCTTCTACACTTGCCATTATAATATCTGGTTGAGTACTTCTTGAAGTTATTACTTTATCATTATGTTTTAACTTTACAAGAACATCAATTAAAGCATCAGTTCCACCAGTTATTGCATCTACATGGTATTCTTCAAGTGTAATATCTGCTGTATCTACAATACTTTTTCTTATTGCTTCAATAGCTGCATCAACAGGACCTACCCCAACACCTGCCTCTATTTTTTCACTATTGTTTATATTTACTTTTACAGAAGCTGTTGGTGTTACTTTATTTCCAGAGACTGTTGTATATTCTTGTAGAATTAATGAATCTTCAAGATTTATATTTAAAATATCATCTGTTATTGCTTGTAAATCTACATCTGTAACAGTTTTTCCCATATCTGATAATGATTTTACTCTTTTGAATATTCTATCTAATTCATCATCAGTAACATCAATATTTGTTTCTTTTATTTTCTCGCGAATAACATGTTTTCCCACGTGTTTTCCAAGAATAAATCTTCGACGATGCCCTACTTTTTCTGGTTTTATTGGTTCATATGTTTCTGAGTTTTTAAGAACTCCATCAGCATGAATTCCTGATTCATGAGCAAAAGCATTACTTCCAACAATTGATTTATTTGATTGAAGTACTACTCCAGAAATATTTTCAACAAGTTGTGATACTTCATAAAATAGTTCTGTTTTTATTGATGTTTTACTATGATATAATGATTCAATAGCCATAACTAATTCTTCACAAGCAGCATTTCCTGCTCTTTCACCAAGACCATTTATTGTTACATGAGCTTGTTGAGCTCCTGCTCTTAGAGCTTCTAGAGTATTTGCTACAGCTAGTCCAAAATCATTATGACAATGAGTACTTAATGGTTTTGATAGCTCTGATAATTCTTTATAAAATTTATATGATGTTTCAGGTGTTAAAATACCAATTGTATCACATGCACATAATCTATCTGCTCCTGCATCAATTCCAAGATTATATAAATGTTTAAGATCTTCAATACTTGTTCTTGTTGCATCTTCAGCTGATAATTCAACTATTAGACCATGACTCTTAGCATATTCTATAGCATTAATTGCCATTTGTTCTACTTCTTCTCTTGATTTTCTTAATTTATATTCAAGATGTAGATCAGATGATGGAATAACTAAATGAATACTATCTACTCCACAATCTAATGCAGAATCAATATCAACCTTAAGTGGTCTTGAAAAACTACAAATTTCAGCATTTAAATTATTTTCTGTTATTAATTTAATACTTTCCTGTTCATCCTTTGAAGTTATTGCAGAACCTGCTTCAATTACATCTACACCTAACTCATCAAGTTTAAATGCTATTTTTAATTTTTCATTAGATGTCATTAAAACTCCAGGAGTTTGTTCTCCATCCCTAAGAGTTGTATCAAATATTTTCACATCATCTAACATTTTATATCACCTATATTTTTTTACTTAAAACTGTTATTATTCTTGTTAAACTTTTATGCATACGTATGCCATGTTGTTCAATAATTTTTAACGGAGTATTTTCCACTACTTCTTTCATGTCAATATAATGAGGACTTGCCATACAAATATATCCATCATCCTTAAGATATGTTGAAATTGCACTTAATGCCTGAGTATACAATTCTTTAGTATCATCTCCACCAAGAGTGGTTGATATTCCATATGGAGGATCCATTGCAACAGCATCTACTTTTTCATCTAATTCTAATTTTCTAACATCTTCCCACATGATTTCAAAGTTAGTAAATCCTTCATGAGCTAAATTTAATTTTGATCCTTCAAACATATGTTTTTCAATATCTGAACCCAATAATCTGGTATTTAAATCACCAGCTTCAATTAAAATACCACCAGTTCCACAAAATGGATCTAATACTGTGTCATTTTCATGAACTCTTGCAAGATTTACCATACATAAAGCAAGTTTTGGACTCATTGATCCAGGATGGAAATATGGTCGTTTATGAGGTTTGTTATCAAAGAAATGTTTCTTATCTTGTTCTATTATAACTTCACTTATAATTGTTTTATTATATCCAACTACTGAAACTTCATTATATTCATTAGTTACTGTTTTTGGATCAGTATATATTAATTTTATTGTAGTAGTAGCATTATCTAAGCTAACAGGCATTTGTGATTCTTGTTTTATATATCCACCAATATTTCTTTCAATACTATCCTTATCAACATCACCATTACCCATTCTTTTAACACGTACTTTAAATGAATCTTTTATTATTTCATTCCAACTAATTTCTTCTACTGCATCTTGAATTTTATCAGGTGTTGTTTTTGATATTGTACGAACTATTTCATGGGTATAACCTAGATGTGAACCTAGATTAACTATATCATCTTTTGTAGCTTCAACATCTAATTCTATAATTCCAGGATATTCATTTAAAATATCATATTCTATATTAAGTGTATCTAACCTTGCAAGTAGTTCTGCTTTAGGTAAAGTTTCATTTTCTTGTGATAATATTACTGCGATTTCCATATATTCTTCAATCTCCTTACGCCTATTTTTGGTAATAATTTAAATATTATTCCAGTCTTTATTAATTGTTTTACAAGAATTGTTTGATGATCCATATCACCATATTCTGAGATTATTTTATCAACTTCATAATCTTTTAATTGTTTAAACATATAATTAAAATCATCTTCTGTTAAATCTTGAATAAGATTTTGTATATTCTTCTGAGACTTAAATTCAGATCCATACATCTGATAATATTCTTTTTCATAACTTTTAAGATAAGTATTGTTTTCTTCTTCTAACATCTTATTTGAATTACGCATAGCTATATCAGCACAATTAAAACCTGAAATTAATCCACCACCAGTTGTAGGTTTTACTTGACTTGCACAATCTCCTAATAAAAATGTATTATTTTGAACTATTTTTTTATTAGCATTGAATTTTGGAATTATTCCATGAATCTTTTCTGTAATTGTTTCATTATTTTTTAACTGATTATTTAAAACATCAATTGCTTGTTTATATGAACCATTAGTAAATAATCCTACTCTTTTTTCTGTTGAGCTTACAGGAATGTTCCATACAAAACCTGGAAGTATGCTTGTATTAACATTAAGATCAACATAATTAGTATTATTTCCCTCTGTTTTAACAATGTATTGAATTGCAATAAATGATTCATCATCTAATGTAGGATTCATTTTTTTTGATGTTGAAGAATTTGGTCCGCATGTTACTGCTACAATTTTTGATGAAAAAGAATCTCTTTCTGTTTTTATAGATGTATTATTTATATCCACATCATTTACTTTTGTTCCATAAAATGTATCAACACCAGCATCTTCTGCTCTATTAAATAAATATTTATCATATAAAACACGATCTAAAACATATGCTGCTGTTTTTTCTTTTTCTACGGTGATTTTAGTACCATTTGGAGATATTAAATTAGCTCCCTTAACTTCATTATTAATAAATTCTTTTGGTAAATTCTTTGTATCATCAATATTTGTTGAAACCAAACCTGCACATTGTAATGGTTGACCTATTCTATTTTTCATATCAAAAATTGCCACATCATAACCTAATTTAGCCATTTTATATGCATAAGTAGATCCAATAGGACCACCACCAACAACTATTATATCATAATCTGTCATATTCCCATCCAAATAATTAATCTTAAAAATAAAACATTAAATTTAAAATTCAATATAAATACTGAATTTTATAAAAAGAGATTAAAAAAAATAATATTATTTATTATATTTTTTGAACATTTGATCATGTTTTTGTATAATATCTTCAGTATCTTGTTTAGATCTTTTATTTCGTCCATTTTTAAACTGTTTTTTATTTTTTTTATAATTTGAATTATATACTCTTCCATCATCATCTTCCTCAAAATTATCATAATCATTATTAAAATAATGTACCTGTGGAGATCTTTGATAGAAATTATTATTTTTATAACCAGACCTATCATCTACATTATCATAGTAATTTTGATTATCATAATTTTGATTATAACCATACCTTGTATCTTGATATGGTTCATTTTGTGGTATTCTTTGCGGGTTATAATTATTTTGTTGGAATCCATAATTACCTTGTTGATTCATAATTATATTTTCAACATCTTTAGGATTAGGTACATCATCTAGAATTACTTCTGAATTATCATGTCCACCATAAATTATTATATCACCAGCATTTAAAATTCCCTCAATAATAGTTTGAGAAACTTCAATATCCTGTATTTTAGTATATGGCATGATAATTTTTTCTCTACGAAAAATGCCCCTTTGGATTATTATACGTTTATCTGTTAATGTATAAACAGTACGATTCCAGTCAAGAACATCTAAAGCTAGTTTAATACAAATATATGCCATCAAGATAAGTATTATTAATTCCACAATATAATTCATTTGTTCAAAATTAATCTGAAAAGATGTCAAAAGTACATTTTGAATATTATATGATATTGCAAGAATTGGTGCAAATAAAAAAGCTAAAGCAAATAATACAATTATTTTAGAGATAAAGTTATCAGAATATGTAACTAATTTAGGTTTAGTTTCAAGTATAACTTTTTCTGAACCTTTATAATTAAAATTAGAATTATTTTGATTTCTGTTCTTATTATAACTTGGTTTGGGCATCATACTTAATCCCATCTCCGCTATTTTAAATATGTTATATATATTTGTAAATAACTAATATTATAATTTTATAATTAAATAAAAAAAACTTCTATTTAATATATCATTAACTAATAATTATTCTTTCAAGATACTATGTTATAAAAAATATATTCTTAATAATATAATATATACATAACAAACATTCCCAGAAGGATTTAAAAAAATGACAACTAAATTATATACCAAAAATATTAATGTAGAATCAACACACATTCTTACAAAAACTGATCTAGATAAAGATATCATTCCCATAATTCAAGAACAAAGAAATATCATTGAAAATGAAATTAGACGAAATCCTGAATTTTTAAAATATAAACCAATTGATATAAATCATGAAGAAAGAATCTTAGAAATTATGACCAAAGCAGGAAAAATTGCAAATACGGGACCTATGGCTGCTGTAGCAGGAAGTATTAGTCAAATATGTTTAGAATATCTTGAAAAATATGATACTAAATTTTCAATTATAGAAAATGGTGGAGATATTGCTCTAAAAACAGACAGAAAATCAATTATAAGCATTTATGCAGGAGATAATATATATTCATACAATTTAGGATTTAAACTTAAAGCTAAACCAAATTCATATGGAATTTGTACTTCATCAGAAGATGGACCATCAAAAAGTTTTGGAAATACTGATGCAACTATTGTATTTTGTTCTCAAAGTAGTGTAGCTGATGCTCTTGCAACGAGTATTGGAAATTATGGAAATGGTGAAAATAGTGATGAGATTGTTCATAATGCTCTAACCTATGCAGAAAATTATAAAGAATTTTTTGATGGAGCTGTTGTTATTAAAGGAGAACATCTTGGAAAAATTGGTCATATTCCAAAGCTTGTAACAATAGAAAATGATAATAAAATTAGTGATTTTTTTGAAGTAGAATAAAACTATGAAAAAAAGGAGGGTTATAAGTTTTCAAGACAAACTTCTTGAAGTACTTGAGCATCAGGATTATCCGGATAGATTACTAAAACTTTAGAAAAACATTCTATTGCACTTTCAAAATCATCTAATTCCATGTATGCTACCCCTTTATTATTTAATATAATTGGATTATCTTTATCGATTTTTAAAGCATTATCATAACATTCAATTGCTTCAGTATATCTTCTTAGTCCAAGTAAAGTATTTGCTTTACTAGCCCATATATTAGAATCCTTACTATCATCCAAACATAATTCTAGTGATTTATCATATGAATATAATGCTTCTTCACTCATATCAAGCATATTTAATACAGTTGCTCTTTCATTCCACACATCAGGATCTGTATCATCAATTTTTAGTATATGATCAAAGAATTTTAATGCTGTTTCAAAATCATTTAACATCTCATAAATTAATCCTCTCCAATAAAGAACTGTTGTATTTTTAGAATTAATTTTTAATGCTTGTGTATTTAATTTAAGAGCTTTTTCAGGATCTCCTTTGTTTAAGTATGCTATTGCTATATTATTATATAAATATTCATTTTTAGGTTCTAGTTTTATTGCTTTTTTATAATGTTTTATTGCATCACCAAACTGTCCTAAACGTGAAAGATTATCTCCAATTCTATTTAAAAGATTTACATCATCTGCATCATATTCTAATGCTGCTTTATAACATATTGATGATTGCCGATAATTTCCCATTTCAAATAAAACATCTGCTTTTTTAATAATCATATTTTTCTGATTTATCGCAGAGCCTTCCCATTGGCTTACATGTAACTTACGAAAATCAAATACTTGGAATTCATCATCATCCTTTGTATTATTAGGATATGTTTTTTTAAGATCTTTTTCTAATTCTCTTAAATTTTTATAACCTAATTTTTTAGGTAATGATTGATCTTTGATTATTTGACTAAATTTCATGATATTAACATGAGTAACCTCAGCTTCAAATAATTTTTCTCTCTCTTTGGAGAGAATATTCCAATAACAATAAAGATGATCTCCAGGATATAATGGATGTTTCCATAATCGTCTTATCGTAGTATTTCTTTTACCACTAATTAGATCAATATCTTTGTTTGATAATAATAAAATTGGCATGATCTCTACTCTTTTTTAATAGTTTGATTTCCAAATTGTGCAGATTTAAGATGTATTTCTGGTATTTTTGTATTTAAATTTTCAAGTATATGAAGTAATTCTTCAGGGTTTGGTTCAGGACATTTAGATAAACCTGCATCATATGTTGAACGATTTCTAAATTGTTGTAATGTATACTCATCACATTTAATTTGACTTGTTAACTCTTGAACATCTTCAGGAGTTAATAAAGTTGGAACATATGTTGTACGACATTCTAGAAATACATTATGATCTAGAATTATATTAATTGACTGTGTTATTTTTTTATGAACATCTTTTGGATATACATCTGTGATTTTATAATATCTATCAAGAGGAGCTTTAATATCCATTGCAACATAATCTAAATCATCTATAATTTGACTTAGTTCATCAGGATGTAATCCATTAGTATCTAGTTTTATAAGTAAATTCTCATTTTTTGCTTGAAGAATTAGATCTTTTACAACATCAAGATGTAATAATGGTTCACCACCACTTAAAACTATTCCATCAATAAAATCAAGATTTTTTTCTACCTCTTCTTCAATTTCTTCGATATCCCATTTTGTTAAATGTTCATTTTTAAGTAGTTGTGGATTATGACAAAATTTACATCTTAAATCACAACCAGGCATGAACAAAACTAATGCCATTTTTCCTGGAAAATCAAGTGAAGAATAAGTTGGTTCAATGTTCACAATAATCACATCTTTTTTAAGTAAGTATTTTATATATTTTTTAAAATATTAATAAATTTTTTGTAAAAATATTTTCTTGATAAACTATTATTAATAATAATTAGAATTAAAATTAAAAAAAGATTAGTATTTTATTAATAAAAATATTAGAACCTATTTTATTTAGTGAAAAGTATTTTATATATTTTTAAAACATAGTATTATCTACTAAATAAAAAAAAAATACAAAATTGTATAATTAAAGATAAAAAGGTGAAAATTATGTCTAATGAAGCTAGAATTTATGATGGAGCTAAAGTAGTGGGAGATGTAACTTTAAATGATAATGTATCAGTATGGTATAATGCAGTTATAAGAGCAGATCTTGAACCTGTAACAATTGATGAAAATTCTAACGTTCAAGATAATTGTGTTGTTCATGTAAGTAAAGATTATCCTGTTAAAATAGGTAAAAATGTATCTATTGGTCACAATGCAGTTATACATGGTTGTACTATTGAAGATGATGTTCTAATTGGTATGGGTGCTATTGTATTAAATGGTGCTAAAATTAGTAAAAATTGTCTTGTTGGAGCAGGAGCTTTAGTAACTGAAAACAAAACATTCCCTGAAAATTCTTTAATTATAGGTTCTCCTGCAAAAGCAGTTAGAGAATTAACTCCTGAAGAAATTGAAGGAATTAAAGAAAATGCTGATGAATATGTTAAATTAGCATTTGATGAATAAAAAAAAATTTTATATAAGTGATTATATGGTGAATACAAGAGCAATTATTGATGAATATGATACATATGTTCCAGGAAGATCTAAAAAAGAAATTTCTGAAAAATATGACGTTCTTGAAGATGAAATAATAAAATTAGGATCAAATGAAAACCCATGGGGTCCATCTTTAAAAGCAAAAGAAGCTATAGTTAATGCTATAGATGAATTTAGTAGATATCCTGAATCAAATCATGAATATCTTAAAGAAAAAATTGCTGAATATGCAGGTGTAAGACAAGATCAAGTTATTGTTACCGGTGATGGTGCTGATGAATTATTTGATATATTAGCTAAAACATTAATTGATCCTGGAGATGAGTTTATTGTACATCCTCCAACCTATACATATTATGAGTATACTTTCAAAGCTTATAATGCTAAACCAGTTCATGCAAAATGGAATGTAGAAGAGAATAAATTAGATGTTCAATCTGTTTTAGATAATATTACTGATAAAACAAAAGCAATATTCTTATGCACTCCAAATAACCCTACAGGTGGTCTTATTGATCAAGAAGATATTATTAAAATCATTGAATCAACTAATGCTCTTGTAGTTATTGATGAAGCTTATTGGGAATTTTCTGAAGTTAATAATGTTAACTTACTTGATAAATATGATAATGTTTTTATTATAAGAACATTCTCAAAAGTATTAGGTCTTGCAGGTTTAAGAGTTGGATATGGTCTTTCAAATCCAGAATTACTTGAGAAAATTTCAAGAATAAAACCAGTATTTAGTGTTACTGTTCCTTCACAAAAAGCAGTTATTGCTACTTTAGAAGATACGGAATATATTCAAGAATCTACTCAGAAAGGAATAGAAGAACGTGAATATTTATACAACAGTGTTGATGCTATTGATAAATTACATATTTATCCATCTAAATCTAATTTCTTATTAATTGATATTAGAGAAACTGGTTACACTGCTGCTGAACTTAGTGAAAAATTAATGGCTAAAGGTGTTATTGTACGTGATTGTACTAGTTTCAAAGGTCTTGATGAGTATTATATACGAATAAGTATTGAAACACACCCTAAAAATGAGAGATTTATTGAAATTTTAAAAGAAATTGTTAATAATTAATTATTCAATTTCTTTCTTTTTTTATATTTTATAACTATTTGATTATTTTTTTTAGAAAAGATTAATATTTAATGTCTTACTGGATCATGATAGACTAATGCTGCAATTACACTTGCTTTTTCTTTTACTATATGTGTTTGTGTTATACATCTGTAATCTATTATTTCTAGTCCTCTTTTTTCTATCATGTATTCTGCCATAAATCTTGCTTCTTTTTTTAAATCTTTAACAGACCTATTTATTCCTTTTGTTTCTATTACACAACCCATTTCTTTTGCTCTTGCAAATGCTATTACTGCTGTTATTTGATCTCCAGGATTATCTGAGTATTGGTGTGATAAAACACAATTTGTCATTTCCCCAGGTTTTAGTTCAGGCATTGGAATTATTTTTGTATTTGGTGGTAGCATACTTGATACTGGAATTAGATTTACATCACCAATATCAGCTTCAAGTAATGCGTTATCAAATGCGTTTAGTTTTGTTGGTCCTTCTGATGCACCTTTTGTTAATGATATTTCCATTTTATCTTTTCTCCTATTTTCTATTATTATTTTTGAATATTGTTTTATAAATAGAATTTCTTATCTTTTTTAATTAAAATAATAAGATTTTATATTTTAGTTACTTTTTGTTATAAAAATAGAAAAGTATATAATAAGTTACTTATATACGATATATTATGGAAATAAATGATAAAACTGAGAAGAAACTAGAAGAAACATTTAAAGTTCTCAGTAATACAAATCGTTTAAAAATAATACATTTACTTGCCAATGAAAAAAAAAGAAATTACTGTAAATGAAATAGCAAAAAAAATAAAAATAACACAACCTGCAGCATCACAACACTTAAAAGTATTAAAAACTGCAGAAATAATAAAATCAAATAAAGAAGGCAATAAGATATATTACACAATAAATATGACCACCATGACAAAAGAAAAAGAATCAATAGACTTATTATTCTATAAAATTCTAAAAAAATCAAACTAATCAAATCATTAAAAAAAAAATAAAGGAGAAGTAAAATGGAAAAGAACAACTTATCATTTACTCAAAAATTAAGAGAAGATGGATTAATACTCCCTTATGAAAGTTTAAAAAATGAAGAAGTAACAGAAAAAGAAAATCAACTCCCAATACTACTCATACCAAACACAATATTACTCCCCCATACAGATATGACCATCACCATAGACAAAAAACAAGCAAACAAAATATTAAACACAGTAAACCAAGACAAACATGGAATTATACTAACACCAAAAAAATTTCCACAAACAGGTGATGAAACAATAGAATTCTATGATATAGGAACAATTCTTGAAATTAAAAATTTAGAAGAAAAAGAAGAACAATACATTCTAGAATTAAAAGTAAAAGACAAAGTTGATGTTGAAAAAATCGTTGAGAAAGATGGAATATTTCATGGAGAATATAAAATTATCAAAGAAGAAGACAATATAACTGAAGAAGAAGGAAAATCTATCAATCAAAATATAAACGATGCAATTCTTATAATTTCAAATTTAATACCAAATTCTGAAATATATGCTCAACAAATAATTGGAAAAGTAGATACCCTTGAAAAAGTTGCAGAAGTATTCCCATACCTTAAAGTAACAATTGAAAGAAAACAAGAACTTCTTGAAATAAACTCAACAAAAATAAGATCTCTTAAAATTACACAATTACTCCTTGAACAAAAAGATGCAATGTTACTACAAATGGATATTGCTAAAAAACTCAATGAAAACATGAGTGAAATGCACAAACAAAATCTTCTCAGAGAACAAATGAAGATGATTCAAGAAGAACTTAACTTAACTAATGATGAAACATCAAATAAAACATACAGAGAACGAATAAAAGAAGCAAAACTTCCAGAAGAAGTAGAAAAAGCAGCACTTGAAGAAGTAAATAAACTAGAAAGACAAGGACAAAATAATGCTGAAGAAAATATTATAAGAAACTATCTTGACACAATACTTCAACTTCCATGGCATAAAGAAGAAAATGTAGAAATTGACATAATAAAAGCAAAAGAACAACTAGATAAAGATCATTATGGTCTTAAAAAAGTAAAAGAAAGAATTATTGAACATCTTGCTGTTTTAAAAATAAAAGGAGATAAACAAGGATCTATTCTTTTACTTGTTGGACCACCGGGAACAGGAAAAACAAGTCTTGGAAAAAGTATTGCAACAGCACTTAATAGACCATACATAAGAGCAAGCCTTGGAGGAGTAAAAGACGAATCAGAAATTAGAGGTCATAGAAGAACATATCTTGGAGCTCTACCAGGTCGAATAATAAATGGAATGAAAAAAGCAGGAAAAACAAATCCAGTATTTGTACTTGATGAAATTGATAAATTAACAGCATCAATTAATGGAAATCCAACAAGTGCTCTTCTTGAAGTATTAGATCCAGAACAAAATGATTCATTCTCAGATCATTATCTTGAAGTACCATATGATCTCTCAGATGTATTTTTCATAGCAACAGCAAACTCTCTTGAAGATATTCCAGGACCATTAAGAGACAGATTAGAAATAATCCAACTTGAAAGTTACACAAATACTGAAAAACAACATATTGCTGAAGAACATTTAATAGATAATGTTCTTGAAGAACATGGACTAACACGAAGTGATGTTGAAATAACAACAGAAGCAATTGATAATATTATTGAAAAATACACTCGTGAAGCTGGAGTAAGAGGACTTAAAAGAGAATTATCATCAATAGCACGTAAAGTAGCAGAAAAGATTGTTGTTGATGATATAGAAAAACCATATATTATAACTGAGGATATGTTATATGACTTACTTGGTCATGAAAAAGCACATTATGATAAAGTTTCTGATAAAAATCCTTCAGGAGTAGTTACAGGACTTGCATGGACACCTGTTGGTGGCGATGTATTATTCATAGAATCAATAATGTCACCAGGAGAAGAAAAACTAAAATTAACAGGTAAACTTGGAGATGTTATGAAAGAATCTGCACAAATTGCTCAAAGTTTAGTTAAATCTAGACTATCAGATGTTCTTAAAGAATCAGATATAGAAAATAAAGATATACATATTCACGTACCTGAAGGAGCAATACCAAAAGATGGACCTTCTGCAGGAGTTACTCTTGTTACAACAATAGCATCACTTATAACGAATATTCCTGTTGATTCTAAACTTGCAATGACTGGTGAAATTTCACTTCAAGGTAAAGTTCTACCAGTAGGTGGAATTAAAGAAAAAGTAATTACAGCTCAAAGAGCAGGTATTGAAACTGTTTTAATTCCAGAAAAGAATATGAAAGATATTGATGATGTTCCAGATGAAGTTAAAGACAAATTAGTATTCAAACCTATGAAAACAATAGATGATGTACTATATGAAGCTTTAGGACTAAAATTACCTGAATCTGAAAAATTAAACATTAATGAAACAAAAATAAATGCTATGAGAGTATAGCACCCCCCCCTACTACTTTTTTTATAAAATTTAAATTTTATTAAACTTATTACTTAATAATTAAAATATAATAATAATTATTAATTACATAAATATTATTATAAGAAACTTGAAGTGTAAAGTATGAATGATAATGAAATTAATTTTTGGTTAGATTTATCAGAAAAAATATCTCAAAATGTAGAAAACGCGATACAAAATTCAAAAAATGACCCTGAAATAAATTCTATAACCAAAATAGGTGCTGATGGAACACCAACCCACAAAATAGATGAATATGCTGAAAATTCAGCTATTGAAACTATCAAAAGTACTGGAAAATCACTAATTTTAATAAGTGAAGAAATTGGAACTATAAAAATTGGTGATGATAGACCAGAAAATGTTATCATTATGGATCCTCTTGATGGTACAACTAATGCTATGAAAAACATACCTTGTTATGGTATTTCTCTTGCAATAGCTAAATTAGATAAAAATAAAACCTTAGATGATATTACTCTTGGTGATATTGAAATTGGTTTTGTTAAGAATTTTCCAACAAATGATACATATATTGCAGTGAAAGGAAAAGGATCTTTAAAAAATAATAAACCAATAGAAAAATCAGATATAAATCAAATTTCAGAAGCAACAGTTTGTAATTATATTTATAGAGAAAAAAAAGATAAAATAGCAAAATTATGTTCATCTGTTAGACGTATGAGACTAATGGGTGCTATTTCAGTTGAATTATGTTATGTTTCTGATGGAACATACGATATTTTCCTTGATACCGGATCTGTCAGATTACTTGATATTGCTGCTGCTCAATTAATATTAAAAGAAAATAATGGAATTGTTACAGACACAGAAAATAATGTATTAGCTAGCTCTCTTGACTTAATGGAAAAAACATCCATTATATCTTCATCAAATAAAGAAATACATGAAGAAATTATGAAATTATTAAAATAAACGGATGATAATATGAAAATTGGAATTGTATCACGAACTGATAGAGAAGATGCAGTAGAACTTGATAAAAATATTATCAAATATTTATTAGAAAGTGATGTTGAATTAGAAATAGATTCTAGTTTAATTAAAGAACTTCCTGAATTTTCAGAGTATGAAGTTCCTCTTGAAGAGATGTCATGTGATATTGCTTTATGTGTAGGAGGAGATGGGACAGTTTTAAACGCTCAACACATATTGTCTCCTAAAAAAATACCAATATTAAGTATTAATAAAGGAACAGTTGGTTTTTTAACAGAAGTTGATCCAGAAGATATATTTGAATGTTTAGATCAATTATTACAATATGATTTTTTCATAGAAGAGAGACTTCAATTAGATGTTCTATGTGATGATGAATGGATTACTGTTTTAAATGAACTTGTTATCATGACAAGTCAACCTGCAAAAATGTTAAATTTACGTGTTCTTGTTGATGAGGAAATTGTTGATGAAGTTCGTGCTGATGGTTTAATTATCTCAACACCAAGTGGATCAACTGCTTATGCTATGTCTGCAGGTGGACCAATTGTAGATCCTCGTGTAGATGCTGCAATTATTATACCAATATGTCCTTTTAAACTTAATACAAGACCAAAAATTGTTCCAGCTGATAGTTTAATTACTGTTAAATTCTTAAAAGAAGACAAACAAGGAGTTGCTGTTCTTGATGGTGTTTCAAATAAAAAATTTGACTTTTTAGATGAGATTAAAATTAGAAAATCAGAAAATGCAGCATTTTTTGTCAGATTTAAAAAGAATTTCTACAATAGTGTAAATAGTAAATTAAATGTTAACTAATTACTTCTACTTTTTTTTAAAATAATAAAGAGGTGTTAAATTGAATAAAAATATCCTCATTAGTGATGCAAATCATGGAGGTCTTGTTCTTCTTGATGAATATTCAAAGTACACTAATAATAACTTATTTTTCTATGATACATATGATAAGCTTACAAATAAAGATAAAGAAGAACTTACTAAAAAGTATTCAGTTGAATTCTTATCCCTTAAATATATTCAAAAAAATATTGATAATTTCATAACCATTAATCCTATCCACATGAAACCACTTTTTAATAATAATTATACTCATCATGAATTCACAGGTTATCTTCTCAATAAACATAAAGAAAAATATGGGTGGGATTTTGAAATTATTGAAGTTACCGGAGTTAAAGGTAAAACTACTACTGTAAATTTAATTAAAGAAGTATTAAAAGGTAAAAATACCCTTATATTAAGTAGTCATAATTTAACATATGTGGATTGTTTTTCTAAAACAACTATTTTAGATGATTCTTTAAGTATTACACCAGCAAGTATAATTACAGCAATTAATATTGCAAAAAATCATAATTTATTAGATAAAATTGATTATTGTATTTTTGAAGTTTCATTAGGTATTACATCTGGTTGTGATATTGGTATTTTAACTAATATTCTTGAAAATTATCCTATTGCTGATGGTTCACTAAATGCTTCAGAAGCAAAGAAATCTGTTTTTAATTCTAAAACAGTAATATGTGACCAAAACTCTTTTGACAAATATTATTCAAATATAAACCCCAAAAATATCATATTAGTAAGTTTAAATAACTCTAAATCAAATATTTATACTAAAAATATTGATTATGATATTAAAAATACTTCAATTGAAATAGTAGAAAATAATAACCAATTTAACATTGTTTGTTTTGCTCTGAGAGATTTTTATGTGAATAATATTTTATTTGCAGTAAGTGTTGGGTTAGCCGTGAATATGAATATAAAAGAAATTATTTCAAATCTGAAAGATATTAATAATTTACCAGGAAGAGGTTCTTGCAAATATATTGAAGATAAAATCATTTTAGAAGATATTAATCCAGGACTTAATACCACATCAATAAAAAAATGTATTGATAATTTAAACAAATATTCAGATAATTACACTCTTATAATTGGTGGCGATTATGGTATAACTTGTGAAGAAATTGATGAGGATAAATTAATAAATTACATTAAAACTTTAGAGAAAAATAATATTATTTTTACAGGTAGTGTTGGAGAATCATTAGTTGATAAATTAAATGAAAAATGTATATTTTTTAAAACTATTAATGATGCATTTAAAAGTGCTTTATCAATGCATAATGATATAATTCAAATTTTATATAGAAGTGAATATAATAGAAAAATTAAATATTTAGACTAAAATTGAATAAAAAATAAAAAAACCATAATAAAACTTATAAAATTCTTTTAAAAGTAAATAATATAAGAATTTTTGACTAAATAAGAAGTAATATAAAAACTTTATTAAATATAATAAATATATAATTATAAAGAGTTAAAAAATAAATTTTAACATTTGAAAGGTACTCATAAATTTAAGATTATTTAATAACTAAAAAGTTATTTAAGAGGGTATAGGAGGTTTATTTAAATGATTGTTGGTACAAGGGGAAGTCAACTTGCCACAACACAAACACAAACTGTTGTAAAAGAACTTGAAGAAATTATTGGCGAAAAAATTGAAACCAAAATTATTAAAACAACAGGAGACAAAATTAAAGATTCTCAATTATATAATATAGATGCTAAAGGTATTTTTACAAAAGAATTAGATACTGCACTTATTGAAAATGAAATTGACTTTGCTGTACATAGTTTCAAAGATTTACCTAGTGAATTAAATGATCAACTCACCATAACAGCTATTCCAAAAAGAGAAGCTATAAATGAAGTATTAATTTCCAAATATTCATGGGATGAACTCCCAGATAATGCTACATTAGGTACTAGTAGTATTCGAAGAGAAGCATTTTGTAAATTAAATGGTAAAAATGTTCAAACAAAACCAATAAGAGGAAATATAGATACACGTATTCGTAAAGTTGAAGAAGGAGAATATGATGCAACTATTATGGCTTTAGCTGGAATTAATAGATTAGGATTACAAGAACATATTAAAGAAATTTTTGACGAAGAATATATTGTTCCTCCTGCAGGTCAAGGAGCCTTAGCAGTGATGACTCATAAAGATTCAGAGTATAATGATGTTATTGCAAAATTAAATCATGAAGATTCCCGAATTGAAGCTTTAGCTGAAAAAACTGTACTTGAAACATTAGGTGTTGGATGTCAATGGCCTGTTGGTATGATTTCAAAAGTAGATGGAAATAACATCACCATTCATTGTAAATTATTAACACCTGAAGGTGAACTTTTAGCTGATATTAAAGAATCATCTAAAAAAGATAATGCAATAGAAACTGCAAAAGCTATCGGAATTAAATTAAGAGAGGAATCTTTATGAAAAAAACAAATGTAGGTGTTATCGGAGTAGGTTCAATGGGATATAACCATGTTCGTATTTACTCTGAATTAGAAAATACAAATTTAATAGCAATATCCGATATGGTTCGTGGAACACTTGATAATGTTTCTAAAGAGTTTAAAACTATTGGATATGTTGATTATGATAATATTCTACAAATTGATGATATTGAAGTTGTAAATATTTGTGTACCTACCGTATTTCATCATGATGTAGTTATGGATGCTATTGAAGCAGGAAAAAATATATTAGTTGAAAAACCAATAGCTTCTAAATTACCTGAAGCTCAAGAAATGATTAATGCCGCAGAAGATGCTGGAGTTACCCTTGCTACAGGACACGTTGAAAGATTCAATCCTGCTGTAAGAGTTGCTAAAAAATTAGTTGATGAAGGAGAAATTGGTGAAATTGTAACTGCAACTTCAAAAAGATTAGGTCCATATCCACCAAGAATTAGAGATGTTGGTGTAGCAACTGATTTAGCAATACATGATATTGACATATTTAATTACTTATTTGAAAGTAAAGCAAATACAGTATATGCAAATATGAGTAGTAAACTTAAAAATTGTGAATTTGAGGATCATGCAGAAATTATGACAAAATATGATTCTGGAGCTTTAAGTATTCTTGAAACAAACTGGTTAACTCCATATAAGAAACGACAATTAAACATCACTGGTGTTGACGGAATTATCAGTGTTGACTATGGAAATCAAACAGTAACATTATATAAAGAAAATGATCAAGATGAAAATATAAAAGTTGAGAATAAAGAACCTCTTAAAGAAGAATTACGTTCATTTGTTAATTGTATACAAGATGGTACAGAACCAGAAGTTTCAGGAAAAGATGGTTATGCTGCATTACGAATTGTAAATGCTGCAATGCAATCAGCAAAAGATAAAAATTTAGTATATTTAGATTAAGTGATTAAAATGAATAGTAAATTAATTGAAAAAGCTACTGAACTTAGAAATAAAGGATTAACTACTGGAGAAATTGCTGATGAATTAAATATTTCAAAAGATACAACTCATTGGTTAATTATGCAAATGACTCCAGTTAACAAACAAAAACAGAAACAAAAACAAAAACCTGATGATTTTGCTATTAATTGGAAATCAATTGGAACCAGTTCTTCAAGAATGAGAGATATATCATCAGCTTTAGCAGATATGGCTCTTGAAGAAGGAGTTCCTGATGCTATTGTAGGTATATCAGTTAGTGGAGTTCCTTTCGCTACTTTAATGGCAGATAATTTAGATGCGGAATTATCCGTATTCCATCCAATTAAACATATGAAAAACGAATCAGCACAAGGAGCTGTAAGTAACAATTTTGCTAATTTAAAAAATAAATCCATAGTTATTGTAGATGATGTTATAACAAGTGGTTCTACTGTTAAAGATGCTATTCAAGTATGTAAAGCTCATGGATCTAAACCTATTGCAGTTACTGTTTTAGTAGATAAAAAAGGAATAAATGATATTGATAATATTCCAATTAAATCTTTAATCAAAATCAATAAAGTAGGATAATTTATCTTATTTTACTTCTTTTTTTTATATTTTATTTAATTATTGTTTAAAAAAAAATTTTTAAAAAAAAATAATATATATTTTAAAACATAGAAATGTAAATATAATAAAATCTTGAATTTTGTAGCAAATAATACTTTTATACTTAAATCATAATTTTAAAACGAAGATTATAATTCTACATAGAAAATTTACCTGATTCATAACTTAAAAAAATAAAATGGAGGAACTATATTTTGAATAAAAATAGAAAAAATAATCATAACAATAATAATGGTCCAAATGGCGGAGAAAATATTCGTGTAAGATCTCCTAGAAAAGGAGAAATTCCTGGCGTTGTTGAACAAATTCTAGGACATGGAAAACTTAAAGTAAGATGTAATGACAAAAATGTAAGATTATGTCGTATTCCTGGTAAAATGAAAAAACGAATATGGATCCGTGAAGGTGATGTTGTACTTGTAAAACCTTGGGACTTCCAAAGTGATGAAAAAGCTGATATTATTTGGAGATACACACGTACAGAAGCAAATTACCTTGAAAGAAGAGGATTTTTAAAAATATAATTATTAACTTAGGAGAGTATTATTTATATAAAATACTCTTTAATCAATATTTTAATAAAAGTAAACACCCAAGTTGTGCCTTAAAACTATTTTTTAGATAAATTTATAAATTTAATTGGAGGATTTTTCATTGAATAAACATTATCGTGACGCTGATAATCAAATGAGAAAACTTGAAGAAACTAAAAGAATAAAAAGTGTTGAAGATAAACAGGTTTCAAGTGAAGTTTTTGATCAAAAAACATTAAAAGTTTTATATAAACTTGCTAAACAAGGATATATCAATACTTTAAATGGAGTTATTAGTACAGGAAAAGAAGCAAATGTATTTTATGGTTACGATGATGATGAAACCCCAGTTGCTGTGAAAATTTATCGTGTTGTAACTCTTGATTTTAAGAAAATTAAAGAATATATTGCAGGAGATCCAAGATTTAAAACTCATGGAAATAAAACTAGACAGATTATTAATACATGGACTCAAAAAGAATTTAAAAATCTTAGCAGACTATATAATTTAGGACTTAATGTTCCAGAACCATACACTTCTATGGAAAATGTTCTTGTTATGCAATATCTAGAACGTTCATCTGATGACCATAGTGCCGCACCACCACTTAGTAAAACTAAGTTAAATAATCCTGAGGAAATTTTTGAAGAGATTATTAATTTTATGGATATATGTTATAATGAAGCTGATTTAGTTCATGGAGACCTTTCAAGGTATAATATTTTATTATCACACGAACGTCCATTTGTTATTGATTTATCTCAGGCAACTTTAACAAGTAATCCTTCTAGTAGAACTTTACTTGAAAGAGATATTAAAAATATTATTTATGATGCTAAGAAATATAAATTAAATTTAGATTATGACACTATTAAAAATAGAATTTTAAAAGATTAATGAAAGTATGAGTTATTATATTTAAATATTTAAACCTATACTTTTTTATAATATTGTTTACATAGTTTTAAATAGAATATTAATGATGATATGATATAAGTTTCATCAAATTTAATTTAAATATTTATAAATAAATACCACCAATTAAATAAAAGAAATTAAGATTTTATTTAAAATATTAGTTAAACTGAATATTATTATAATACTTATTATGAATTATTTAAAAAATATACTAAAATTACTTAATTACAATTTATACTAAAAATTTTTATTAAAGGAGCTTTTTTATAATGGTTAATACAGAATATCTAAAAATACCTAAAGATAGAGTTGGAGTAACTATCGGAAAAAATGGTAAAATTAAACATCAATTAGAAATTATTACAAAAACTGAACTTAAAATAGATAGTGATACTGGAAATATTTCTATAAGTTCTACTGAAGAAACTGATGATCCTTTAGCAATATGGAAAGCTAGATATATGATAAAGGCTATAGGCAGAGGATTCAATCCTGATATTGCATTGACTCTTGAAGATGATGATTTAATTCTTGAAATTATTAATTTACAAGATTATGTTGGAAAGTCTAAAAAAGCATTAGTAAGACAAAAAGGTAGAATCATAGGTAAAGGTGGAAGAACTCGTCAAATTATGCATGATATGCTTGATGTCGAAATAAGTATATATGGTAAAACTGTTTCTTTAATTGGAAAAATCGAAAATATTCAAATGGCAAGAGAAGCTATTGAAATGATTCTTGAAGGTTCTAGACAAAAATCTGTTTATGCATATCTTGAAAAAATGCATGATAAACTTAAAAGAAAAGAATTTGATGAAATGATCAATGGTAAACCTGATAAAAAAGAAATCTTAAGAGAAGATTTAGATAGTGATGAGGACTTTACTGATGCTGAAGATGAATATAATCAAGATGCTATTAGTGAAGATGATGACGAAGATGTTGAGTTTGAGGAAGTTCCTGAAACTTTATAAATCTTCTACTTTTTTTTATATTTTATACTTATT
This sequence comes from uncultured Methanobacteriaceae archaeon, assembly GCA_964530785.1. Taxonomy (GTDB): domain Archaea; phylum Methanobacteriota; class Methanobacteria; order Methanobacteriales; family Methanobacteriaceae; genus Methanosphaera. Next base: position 25,195 of record CAZHBQ010000014.1, read on the forward strand.
TTTTATGAATGAATACTTTTTTTTTATATTGAATTATTAATTACATCTTTTTATCTGAATATTAATTTTTTTATCATAACTATAATTACTTATCAAGACCCCCCAAAGTTACCATATTTTATTTAAGAAGGGTATATCAATGGTTTTATATTATATGTTTTACATAAATAATAGTAATTAAAAAATATAACTATTTTTATAAAAACATATACATTAGCTTATAAAAATAAGTATATTTAATATAATATTTATCATAGAATAAATTCATTATAAACTAATATGTTAATTTAAAAAAAAGAAAATTAATACTTTATAATAAAAAATTAATATTTAAAACATAAATATCATGGAGGTATGAGATCTTTGGAAAGAGACACATCCGAATTATTCGAAGAATTTAAGGAATTAACTGCATCAGAATTTTTTAGACGTAACAAACAAATGTTAGGTTTTTCTGGAAAAATAAGATCATTAACAATTGTATTTCACGAACTTATAACAAACAGTCTTGATGCATGTGAAGAAGCAGGTATACTACCTGACATAACAATTGAACTAAAAAAACTAGGTAAAGACCATTTTTTACTAAAACATGCAGATAATGGTCCAGGAATTCCTGAAGAATTTATTACAAAAGTATACTGTCAAATGTTTGCAGGAAGTAAATTTAGAAACATACAATCCCGTGGACAACAAGGATTAGGTTGTAGTGGTTGTGTTTTATTATCACAAATGACAACAGGACAACCAGTAAAAATCAGATCAAGATATAAAGATGGAGATCAACTCAAAGGAATTGAGATGACAGTAAAACTTGATGTTAAAAAGAATACTGGTATAATTCTTGATAGAAAAGAATTTGAAACTGATCGTACAGGATCTGGTATTGAAATAGAATTCAAAGATGTATCTTATTCAATGAGTGAACAAGGAGCTTACGAATATATTAGACGTACAGTTATTGGAAATCCTCATGCAAGAATTGTATTTAAAGATCCAACAGGAAGAAAATACACTTTTGAAAGAGCAACAGAACAAATACCTCCACTTCCAAAAGAAGTACTGCCACACCCTAAAGGAGTAACAGCAGATGATATAATATACTTATGTAAAAGTACAAACAAAAAAAGATTTAAAAATCTTTTAATGGATTCATTATCAAGAGTATCACTTGCTAAAATCAAAGAAATCCAAGAAAATACTGGTATAGATATGAATAAAAGACCAAAAAGTATAACTTGGAAAGAAGCAGAAGCTGTTGTAGAACAGTTTGACCAAATGAAATTTATGGCTCCACCAACAAATGGACTTAAACCAATTGGTAATGAACAAATTGAAAAAGGTATCAATGAAATTCTTCTACCTGAATTTTCAACTGCTCTTACAAGAAAACCACAAGCATACCGTGGAGGAGTATCATTTATTGTAGAAGTTGGTCTTGCATACGGTGGAAAAGCAGGAAGACTTGTTGGTAACCAAAGAAAAGCAGAAATTATGAGATTTGCAAATAGAGTTCCATTAACATTTGATCAAGGAAGTTGTGCTATTACTGAAGCATTAAAAAGTATTGATTGGAAAAGATATGGTGTTGGAGAACTTGATAATGCACCAATATCAGTATTTGTAAATATTATCTCTACAAACGTTCCATACTTATCAACTGGAAAACAAAGTGTTGCACCTGAAACTGAAATTGTAAGAGAAATAAGACAAGCAACAATGAAAATAGCAAGAAAATTAGAAAAATATATACGTGTAAAAAGAGCAGCTAAGAATGAAGAAATGAGAGCTAAAGTATTTGAAGACTTAGTTCCTGTAGTAATTAAACAATCTGCACTTCTTGCTGAAAAAGATGTTCCAGAATATGATAAAGTAATGGATGAGGTAACTCACAAAGCTAAAATAATGGATATGAAAAATCGTCTTAAACAACCAGAAATTGAACCAATGGAAATTAAAACTGAAGAACCTAAACTAAGAATAACACAAGACGATAAAGATCTTGAAAAAGAATTATACTAAACTAAAAGGAGGGAGAAATTAAAATGATGAAATATAAAGAAGTAGCTTTAAATAAACTAAGAGGAATGGGTGATGAAGTTCTTGAAGAAATTCTTAACGAAGAAGTACCTAGCTTACAAATCCCATCAAGAGGAACAGGAAACATCATATACAATCAAGATAAAAGATATTTTGAATTAGGAGATCGTAAAGGTACAAGATCATTAGGTAATGTAAAACAAATTAAAAAAATTGCTCAAATGATGTGTGTAGGAAATTTCTGTAAAGAATTAGTTAACATTCAAAAAACAGCTACAATGAGGGAGATGTACTACGTATCTGAAGGATGGGATGTTGGATTTGATAACCAACAGGAATCAAATAACATAACTGAAGATATTGAGGTAACTCTTGGAGTTTCTCGTGAAAATCTAGGATTATTACCTGAAGAAGATGGTGCTTCTGTATATGGTGATATAACATTACGTGATGATGATGTTGAATTTAATGCTTTAAAACTTGGAAAATCTGGATATACAATCCCACCAACTATTGATGATGTTGAATTTGTAGATTCAAATGTAGACAGAATTATTGCAGTGGAAACTATGGGGATGTATCACCGTATGGTTCAAGAAAAAGCATATGATAGATTTAATACATTAATTGTTGGACTTAAAGGTCAAGCAGCAAGGGCAACACGTAGATTTATTAGACGTGCTAGTGATGAATTACAAGTTCCTGTATATATTTGTAACGACGGAGATCCATGGGGTTTCCACATTGCTATGGTAATTATTTCAGGTAGTGCAAAACTTGCACACGTAAATCATGACCTTGCAACACCTGATGCTAAATTCCTTGGAGTAACTGCTTCAGATATCATTAATTATGATCTTCCAACTGATAAATTAAAAGATATTGATGTAACACGTCTTAAAGAATTAGCTCAAGATCCAAGATATAAAGGTGAATTCTGGCAGACTGAGATTAAGAAAATGATTAAATTAGGTAGAAAAGCAGAACAGCAATCTTTCTCCAAATATGGTCTTGAATATATTGTAGATACATATTTCCCTAATAAAATAAGTGCTATTGAAGGAAAACCAATAGAATAAATATAGTCATTTATATATAATCATATTACTAAGTGGAGTATGATATTATGAGTTTAATAAATAATTTAAAAAAAATATTTAAAGGTAGAATTATAGCTTTAACTATTTTAATGATAATTATATTCTCAGTTACACCCACAAATATGGTTGTAAATCCATTTATATTATTTACAGGAGTTATTACTGCTATAATGATGAATGATTCAATGAAAAATACAATGATTTTAATTATTGTTACATTCATTTTAGGAGCATTAATTTCATCAATTATAGCAATAATCTATCTAAGTTTTATATATGGAATTATATATGCTATGAATATCCTACCATATTATCTTATAAATATTATAAGTTATGTTATTCTTGGATGTATAGGTGGATTAATAGGTTATAACATAAATAGTATAAAGTTAGAAAATAAAGAATATTAACATAGGGAGGCTTTTCATGAATATTGGTAACATAATGAAAGGAAAAACAATACCACTTGGAGTTATATCTTTAATTATCATATATTTAGTAAGTGGAATGAGTTCAACAATATATCCATTTGTTTTAATTGTTGGTATGTTTGCAGGATATGCTAAAAACACCTCAGTAGCTGATTCAGCAATTGCTGGATTAATTACTTCAGTTATTGGTGGAATTGTAAATATAATAATTGAACTTGGTCTTGTATACTATTCATATGGTAGTACTTATCTTAATTATATGATATACCAATCAACATTTTCCATGTTATTTTACATAGTTATAGGATTAATTGGTGGAATAATGGGTTATTATATAAATAAAGAAATAAACAACAATAATTATACATACAACTAAAATTATTATTTTTTTTAATACTTTTTTTTACTTAATTTTTAAAATAATTAATAATATAAAACTTTTTTTTTAAATAAATTTAAATAAATATTCATATCTTATATAATATTATATAATAAAAAATTAATTTGAATTTTATAGATTTTATCTTTAAAATATCATAATTCTTTTTAATTATAAAAGGAAATTTTTTTATTGGATGTAATATTATGAAAAATATTGGAATAAATGGATACGGAACTATTGGTAAAAGAGTAGCAGATGCCGTATCTGCTCAAGATGACATGAAAATTGTTGGAGTAACTAAAAGATCACCTGATTTTGAAGCTAAAACAGCTGTTGAAAAAGGATATGATCTATATATAAGTGTTCCTGAAAGAGAAAAAGAATTCGAAGAAGCAGGTATTGAAATTGCTGGAACTAGTGATGAATTATTTGAAAAATTAGATCTTGTTGTTGATTGTACTCCAGGAGGAGTTGGTGCTCAAAATAAAACAGATATCTATGAGAAAATAGGTTTAAAAGCAATTTTTGAAGGTGGAGAAGACCATGATGCTATAGGCTCTTCTTTCAATGCTGAAGCTAACTATGAAAGTAACCTTGGTAAAGATTATGTTCGTGTTGTATCTTGTAATACAACAGGTTTATGTCGTACATTAAAACCAGTACATGATATTGCTGGTATTAAAAATGTTAGAGCTGTAATGGTAAGACGTGGAGCAGACCCTTCTGATATTAAAAGAGGTCCAATTAACAGTATTGTCCCAACAACAGAAGTTCCATCACACCATGGTCCTGATGTACAAACCATTATTGATGATATAAATGTAATGACAATGGCTTTAATTGTTCCAACAACTTTAATGCATACACACAACATCATGGTTGAATTAGAAGATAATATAACAACTGATGATGTTCTTGACGCATTCGAAAAAGCACATCGTGTACTCAAAGTTAAAAAAAGCCTTAACTTAGGATCTACTGCTCAAATTATGGAATATGCTAAAGATCTTGGACGTTCCAGAGGAGACATGTATGAAATACCAGTATGGGAAGAATCTGTAAATGTAGAAAATGGAGAATTATTCTACATGCAAGCTGTTCATCAAGAATCAGATGTTGTACCTGAAAATGTTGATGCAATTAGAGCAATGCTTGAATTAGAAGAAGATGCTGAAAAATCCATATTGAAAACTAATAAAGCAATGGGTATTTTATAAAAATATATCCTTACATCCTCTCCTTTTTTAAAATTTATTTTAGACTATTTTTATATAATGAAATACGATTTTTTTATTTTTAGAATAAAATAATAATTCTATTTAAAAAAAATTGTTTATACTATTACTAAGAAAAATAAATATTATTAATGAGAATTTTAAGTTTTAAAAATAATAATGATAATATAATTATTTAAACAAGAAATAAAGGTGAATAAATGTTTACACAAGAAATTATCCTATCTGGACATATTATTGATTCTTTAACCTTACCTAAAACATTAGATACTATTATGGAACAAGGTGGGGATTTTCAAATTGAAGAATTAAATGTGGGAAAACTCAAAACAGATAAAAGTACTGCTATAATCCGTATAACTTCTGATGATGAAACTATTTTTAATAGAATACTTGATGAAGTAACTGATTATGGTGCTGAAGTTTTAGAAGAAGAAGTTGAACTTGTTGAATCAATAAAAGATAAAACAGTGCCAGACAACTTTTATTCAACAAGTAATTACAATACTAAAATAAAATATGATGGAGAATGGATTTCTATCGATAATATAGAAATGGATTGCGTAATTACTGTAGATACCGAAAATAAAACTGCTGAATGTAAACCTTTAAATTCTATTAAAAAAGGAGAAAAAATTCTTGTTGGAAGAAAAGGAGTTAAAGTTGAACCACCTGAAAGATCAAGAGGAAAAAATACCTTTGAATTCATGAATAGTGAAGCTTCAGCTGAAAAACCAACACAAAGTATTATTCATAAAGTTGCAACTGAAATGAAAGAAGTTAAAGATAAAGGTGGAAAAATTGTTGTTGTTGGTGGACCTGCTGTTGTACACACAGGTTGTGCACAAATTCTTGCTGATCTTATAAAAGAAGGATATGTTGATAAGATATTTGCTGGAAATGCTCTTGCAACCCATGATATAGAAAACGCTCTCTACGGTACATCTTTAGGTGTTAATATTGAAAACGGAGAACTTGTTGCACATGGACATAAACATCACTTATCTGCAATAAATACTATCAATAAAGCAGGAAGTATTAAAAATGCTGTTGAACAAGGAGTCTTAACTAGTGGGATTATGTATGAATGTGTAAAAAATGATGCCCCATTTGTACTTGCAGGAAGTATTCGTGATGATGGACCTCTTCCTGATGTTATAACTGATTCACAAGTAGCTCAACAAAGAATGCGAGAAGAAGTTCAAGATGTTGATATGGTTATTATGATTGCTACACTTCTTCATAGTGTTGCTACAGGTAACTTAATCCCTGCAAGAATAAAAAGTGTTTGTGTAGATATTAGTAATGCTTCTGTAACAAAACTTGCAGATAGAGGAAGTGCTCAAGTAATAAGTATTGTAACAGATATTGGATCATTCCTCCCAATACTAAAAGAAGAACTTCATAAATTAGAAAATAAAGATTAAGGATTTAATATAAATGAATTTATTTACAATTGTATTATTGATTGTAGGATTCTTTCTTTTAATTAAAGGAGCAGATTTATTTGTTGAAGGAGCAAGTGATCTTGCAACAAAATTAAAAGTTCCAGCTATGATAATTGGTTTAACTATTGTAGCTTTTGGAACAAGTGCTCCTGAAGCTGCTGTTTCTATAACATCAGCCATGACACAAAGTAATGCTATTGCTGTAAGTAATGTTATAGGAAGTAATATTTTTAATTTACTTGCAGTTATTGGTATTACTGCAATTATATATAAAATAAATGTAGATGATGTATCATTAAAACAAGACTTTTTAATTCTAATCTTAGGAAGTATTTTATTATTAATATTTATAATAACCTCATCCCAAATTAGTAGAATTGAAGGAATCATATTACTTATAATTATTATAGTTTATATTGCTATGTTAATTATTAAATCTAAAAAAAATAGTGCAAATATGCCTGTTGGAAATACTCATCTTACTCCAACAAAAATTATTTTATACATAATAATAGGATTAATATTCATACTATATGGTAGTGACATTGTTGTAGCGTCAGCAAAAGAAATTGCTCTTAGTTTAGGAATGTCAGAAACTCTTGTTGGACTAACAATAGTATCTATTGGAACATCACTTCCAGAACTAATTACAAGTGTTACAGCAGCATATCATGAAAATACAGATCTTGCATTAGGAAATGCTATTGGAAGTTCTATATTTAATATTTTATTTATTTTAGGACTTACTACAAGCATAACCCCTATTGTTACAACAAATACTATGATTATAGACACTATTATTATGTTAATTTTTGTTGTAATAACATTTATTCTTGCATATGACAAAAGAGACTTTAATAAAAAAGATGGGATTATTTTATTAATATTATTTATAATATATATGATTTATGTAATAATCCGTAATTAAATTTTATATCAATGAACTCCTTTTATTTTTTCTTTTTTTATTATAATAATTATTAATAATACTATATTACATAAATTAAGATAGAAGTCGAATTCTTTACATAAAAAGAGGTGATTTTTTATTTATAGAAATAATTTAAAATTAAAATTATTTCCAATATTATTAGTTTTTTTATTATTAAGTATTACTATGGTTTCTGCTACTGATTCAAACAACAGTACAGTAAATAACAACCATACAATACTAGATAATTATAATACTAATAGTGAAATTAATGAAATAAATACTGATAAAGAAAATCTGAATTCATTAAACAGTACTAAAAATTTAAAAACTTCAACAACACAAAAAGAAGTCTATGTTAGTACAAATGGTAATGACAACAATAACGGTACAAAGAATTCGCCAAAAGCAACTATAAAAAATGCTCTTGAAACTGTTTCAAATGGCGGAGTAATTTATCTTAATAAAGGTACCTACTACCAAAATGGTATTTTTATTAATAAAAATATTACAATTGTTGGAAATGAAACAAAAAACACAATAATTAATGTCACTTAAAACATGTTTTTACTATATCTGAAAATAGCACTGTAGAATTT
>CAZHBQ010000015.1:0-33250 GCA_964530785.1 uncultured Methanobacteriaceae archaeon
TTTATCTTTTATAATTTCATTTATATTTACTAATTGGTCATAGATACTTCTTAGGTATTCATGAATATTATCATATTCAAATGTTGCATCAAAGTAAACTGTATCAATATAATCAATATCTTTTATTATATTTGCTTGTTCTACATTTGTTATGTAAACATTCCATGAAAGTTCTTTATTTGTATTATTTTTTCTTTTATAATACTGATCTTTAAATTCTTCTATTTTTTCTTTTGTTTTTGCAATTTCTTCTTTTGAAGGAGTATATGAATTCATGATATTTTTATCTACAATTTCAATAAGTTCACGTCTTATATTATTTATTGTTGATATAGGCATGAATAAATTTTCTTGGAAGTTTTCATATTCTATGTTGTTTATTTCATAGCTTGTATTTCCAGTCTTTTTTAATTGTTTATTTATTGTTTCTTTTGTAAGTGGTTTGTTTGTTGCATCTTCAAATGTTTCTTGACTTTCATAAGTTATCATTTTTTTGAGATTATCTCCCATACATTTAATTAAAAGATGTCTTTGATTATCAATACTAAGTTTAAGATTAAGTTCAATTTTATGAATGTTCTTTTTATTTATAATCTCTTTAGTTCTATCTTCAAGATATTTTGAATAAGTAATATATACCATAGAACCTTCTTCTACATGAATATTCTTTTTTGATAAAATAGTAATCTTATTTTTAGATTGAGATAAAATCTTACTAACATACATTCCACAAGACATGCCTTCATACTCAAACTTAATACCATCACCATTAACAATTTTAGTAGGAAAACGTCTATTACCAAATTTTATTGTGATATTATTACCATTAACCTTAATAACTCTACCAATAGGATATCCCTGACTACCAGAACGATTTCTACCAACAACATCAGAAGAATTATTATCTAACAAATAGCCTTCAGTTAAACCACGATTAAAAGCAAGATTTAATAATAAAAAATCATCATCATTAAAAATACCATCAACAGCGTTACGATAAGCATTAACACTAGAAGCAACATAATCCTTAGATTTCATACGACCTTCGATTTTAATAGAATCAACACCAGCATCAATAATCTCATTAATTTCCTTATAAGTACATAAATCCTTAGTACTTAAGAGATAATTACTACTTGTTAAATCAATATTATATGAATCCTCAAAAGTATATCTCATACGACATGGCTGAGCACATAATCCACGATTACCACTACGACCACCTAAAAATGAAGACATAAGACAACATCCAGAATAACAATAACAAAGAGCACCATGAGAAAAGACTTCAACACGAAGATCATAATTATACTCATGAATCTTACTACAAATCTTTTTCACATGACTAAGTGGAACCTCTCTTGAAAGATTAACATTACTATAACCATTTAAACTAAGCCAACGACAAAAAGAATAATCATAAATAGTCATCTGAGTAGAAGCATGCAACTCTAAATTAGGCATTAATTTACTAACAACACTACCAAGACCAATATCCTGAATAATAACAGCATCAGCACCATGACTATACAAATAAAAAATATAATCAATAACATCAACAATCTCAGACTCAAGAATTGAAATATTAACAGTAACAAAAACTTTCACATTATACTTATGACAAAAATCAATTGCATGCTTCAAGCCATCATAATCAAAATTATCAGCAAAATTTCTAGCACCATACTTATTTCCAGATAAATATACATAATCAGCACCACTATAAACACTAGCTTCTAAAACACTAGAAGAACCAACTGGTGCAAGAACTTTACATTTCTCATCAATCAAAAAATTCCTCCTAAAAATAGAAAAATACTAAATAATTACTAATTATATTTATCTTTAAATTTAATTAATTATATAGTAAATACTAACAAATAATGGTGGAGTTAAATTAAGATGTACATAGTATTAGAAGGAATTGATGGAGCTGGAAAATCAACACAAACAAAATTACTAGAAAAATGGTTTATAAAAAAAGGTTATCAAACAAAAACAGTAGTAGAACCAACAGAATCAGAAATAGGAAAATTAATCAGAAAAGAACTACTGAAAAAAGAATCAACATCGGACATTAATCAACAGAAATTATCATTACTATTTGCAGCAGATAGACTAACACTCAAAGAAGAAATAATGTCTGTAAAAAATAATCATGAAAAAATAATATTAAGTGATAGATCATTTTATTCAAGTATATGCTACCAAAATAATAAATCAATAAATCCTGAATGGATAAAATTAATAAATAAATACACACCAAGACCAGATGTTACAATAATTCTTGATTTAGATGAAAATGAAGCAATAAAACGTTGTGATAAAGAAGAAGTATTTGAAAATATTGATTTTCTAGAAAAAACAAGAAAAAATTATCTTAAATTACTCAAAGAAGAAGAAAATATTATAAAAATTGATGCAACACCAACAGAAGAAGAAGTTCAAAAACAAATACAAAAACAAATAGAACAAAAATTAAAATTATAATTAAAAAGTTCTTTTTTAAAAAAATAAAGAAAAAAAGGGTATTATTTAGTCATGTTTACGTTTACAAGTAACTTCTTTAAGTTCAACTTTAAACATTGAAGTTACTTTAAATAAATTCTCATCAATATCAATATATCCATAACCACAATGTTCAAGAATCTTTCTCATACCATTGGTTCTTTCATCATCATCTTTTAATTCAATAGCTTCTCCAAAACCAATAACACTATCAAAGTTAGCAGTTGCACTAGGAGGCATTTGTTTATAATTATCAAATACTTCAGTTTCTATACATACATGATTGTCTTTAAGTAAAGTATCATACCTAATTCCTTTAAATCCACCATGGAAGTAGATAATAATTTTTCCATCTACAACTTCATAACCATAAGATAATGGTAAAATAAGAGGATAATCTCCATTATTCATAGCTAAATGTATAGTTTTAGCTTTATCAAAAACTTTTGCAATCTCATTAATATCTGTTATTTCTAAATCTTTTCTACGCATTTCTGGTACAATCATTTAGTCCCACCACTATTTTTTATAATTATATCTATATTTAAGAAAGATAATATTTAAATATTTGTTTAGAATCAATATAATTTAAAAATAACTTTTAAAATTACTAATATTTAAAAAATTTGTACTAAAAAAAGAGTATTGTTAAAAAAATAATAAAAAGAGAATTATAAATCTAAACGTTCAGTCATAAGATCTACAATATAATTAACTGCTTCATTAATTTCATATAAAGTTCCATGAAATTGAGGTCCATCATCACTCTGTTTAAGAGAAATATCATATTTATCAACAGTCTGTTTAATCTCAGAAACAGTAGGACCTGGAGGTATAGTAACATCAACAACATGTTTTGTTGCATGTCTTAGATCTTCAAGTTCACCTTCAAACATTACAATACCTTCTTTTGTTTGAATCATATCTAATCCATATGTAGTCATCATCTCATCAACTTGAGATGGTTGCATACCTGATATAATTCTCATAGTATGTTTAGCCATAAAATCACACCTAACATATTTAATTATTTTCCATATATTCACGTACTGGAGCAAGTTTTTCAACAATATATTCACTTACAGTATTTTTTAAATCCATAGGATGTAAATCTTCATTAGAATATACTTCAAGTAATTCATCTTCAGTTAATTCAAGATTTCCACCGAATTTTTCAGGTCTTTTAATGAGGATTTTTTCATTTTCATCAAAGATATAATAATGAGCAAGTTCAATAACAGGATTATCTTCAACAACACCTATAGGACAGAAACTTTTATTAATTTTATTTTTAATTTCTTTTGGTGTATCATCTACTGCAATAAAATTACCTTTACTACTAGACATTTTATCTGAACCATCAGTTCCATGTATTAAAGGAATATGGATATATACTGGTGATTGATAACCCATTTTTGGAAGAATTTCTCTTGCTAACATGTGTATTTTTCTTTGTTCCATTCCACCAACAGCAACATCAGCATTTAAATCATGAATATCAAGAGCTTGCATTACAGGATATAATGCTTCTGCAACATTATGAGTTTCATCTCTTGAAATTTGAGCCATACTTCTTTGAGCTCTGTGAATTGTTATCATTTGTGAAGCTTGGAATACTCTAATAATATATTCTTTAGTTAAACGGTCAGAACCAATAATATATTCAGTATTATCATCTAAACCTAAAGCTTTAAAACATTTAATATTATATTCTGATACTTCATTGAGTTCTTGAACTGTTCCTTTACCATTGATATAAGCATGTAAATTAGCAATAAATATTTTAATTTTAAATCCAGCATCACGTAAAGCTTTCATTCTTTTAATAGTTAAAGCATGACCTAAATGAATTTTACCTGAAGGTTCAAAACCTACATAAGCTATTTTTTCATCTCTTTTAATAATTTCTTTTAATTCATCAACTTCAATAATTTCAGCAGTATCCTTTGAAATATTTTCTATAGCAGTATCTATGTCCATTAATTTTCCTCCAAATTTACTATTTTAATCATATTAAAATATTACTTAATATTATAATATGTATATCATGTCTTTTATTTTTATAACCTTTATTTCTTCACCAATATTAATATCATTTCGATTATTTCTTTTAAGATCAACAGTCATATAAGTATCAGGATCTAAAATCTGAATCTCTGTAGGAGTTACATTTGTAACTGTTGTACTACGAATATCATCAACAGTTCCAATTTTTTTAATTTTATCATATTCCTTCCAGCTGATAGATTCATTTTCATAATTACTAAGATTAATTCCTACAAACTTATGACTACCAATCTTTTCAATTTGAATAACTTTATCTTCATACTCAATAAAATCTTTTTTATGAAAAGATGGTAGACGAACAGAAACCCATGTTCTATACAAATCTCGACTTTTAGATTTATCATGACCAACAATTTTTCTAGACTCAGTAATAGTTCCACCAAATTGTTTTTGTAAATTAACAGCAATTTTATGAGCTGCATTATATGAACCAATTTGATAATCAATACCTTCTTTTAGAACAGATCGTTTTGTAACATAAGCTAATTTATTAGTTTTACAAAGTCTTTGAATCTCATTTGAAATAAATTCATCAGCTTCATTAATTTCAGAATCTTCAAGTTTTCTATCATCAGCTCTAAGTTGAATTACAGCTTCATAATATCCAGAATAAAATTTACTACAATCAGGACAAACACCTTTTTCTACTTTTACTGCTATTGGATATTTTTTTTCTATACATTCACCAATAACATCTCCAGTAATATGAAGATAACAATCATATACTGTTCCACGATTATTTATAATTTCAGTAATAACATCAATATTTTCTAGTTCTGGATTAATTTTAATATCTTTTTGAATAGCATCATTAATAATCTCATCATCATAATACCCTGTATGAACCCATTTTTCATGTTTAAGTGTTGCTCCACAATGTGAACAAACCTTAAATGTAGCATATTCAGGTACTTCTACAGGTTTAAATTCTTTAAGATAACAACTTTTACATAATCCATCATATAACTTTTCTTCACTGTTACATAGTAAACAAAACATTCTAATCACTCATTAGTTTATAAAAAAAATTGTTTTTCTGTATTTAATAATTTAAGTTTAAGAATTTCTTTCTTTATTATAAAAATAAAAATTAGTTTATTTATAAAAATAAGGGTGCTTATTTTAAAAGTAAAAAAAATTAAGTTATAATAGTATTTATTACTATTATAATGATTTTAGTGGTGCTCTTGCCCCACATGCACTACATTTTAACATGTCAATACGATCTTCACGTATAATGATTGTATCTGGTCTGTTACATTCATGACACATTACAAAGTTATCAACATATTCTTTTATACGATCGTTAATTAAGTAGTGTGTAAATTTACCTTGAAGTATTGCACGGTTTCCTTCAACATTTCCAGAAGTACCTAATTCTCTTAATAAAAATTTAAGTACATGTTGTGGATCTCTATTTAATGTTCCTGCTACATCACCAAAGTTCTTAATAATTGTACGACTTCCTTGTATAACAGAATATCCTTTAGGTACTTTAAATCTTTTTGCTTCAAAGATTTTATCTGGTAATTGTTCATAAGCTTTATCTAATAATTCTTCATATTTTTCAAAGTCTGCATCTTGAGCCATAAAATTTTACCTCCCCGATTTTATGAATCTTTTAATTTTTTTATAAAGACATAATTGTGATATAATTATTCATTAAAATAATACATTATAATATAATATTTATAATACATATTATTTAATTTATTTTATTCTAAGCAATTTTGTAATGATCTGGTGAAGGTTCATAAATTACTCCTTTACTTTTAAGAATATTGATAAGTTCATCAGCCTTATTTTCTTCAATATTATAATTATCAGATAACTCAGCATACACAATATTTTTTGGAGCATTGCCTTCAAATTCATTGGATACTTCTTCAATTATTTCAGTTATAATATTAATCTTATCTCTTTCAGATTTTGAAGTTCTACCTTCAACTTTATCAATATCAACCTTTCCAGTATCTGGATCATATCCTACTTGTTTCATACAATTTTCTTGTAGACGAATTGCTCTTTCAGCATCTTCTTTTAATACATCATTACTTAATCGAATACGTGCACTAGCTTCAGAAATACGTACAAGAGCTTCTAATTGACGAGCAGTGATTGGTACAGGAGATTCTTCATCAATTGCACCACTACGCATTGTAACATAAAAGTCTTGTAAAACTTTTGCAGCTTCATTTGTAAGTGTAGGTTGAACATTTTTACGAGCATATGCAATATATTTACGAAGAAGTTCTGGATCAATTGCATATGGAACGGTATTTTCCTGATGTATTTTAAGAATATGTCCTGCAAGACTGTGGTCACGTTCTGCATTAGGTTTATCTTCAATAATGAATATTAAATCAAAACGTGAAAGAATTGGTGAAGGTAGGTCAATTTGTTCTGCAATAGATTTATATCTGTCAAATCTACCAAATTTTGGGTTAGCAGCAGCAAGTACACTACAACGACTGTTAAGTGTTGCCATAATACCTGCTTTTGCAATGGAAATTGTTTGCTGTTCTAAAGCTTCGTGAATAGCAGATCTATCTTCTTCACGCATTTTATCTAACTCATCAACACAAACATTACCTTTATCACCTAATACAAGAGCACCAGCTTCAAGACTCCAACCACCAAGATCATCACGAACAGCAGCTGCAGTAAGTCCAACACCACTTGTACCTTTACCACTTGTATAAATACCACGAGGAGCAAGTTTAGATACATATTTTAAAATCTGAGATTTACCAATACCTGGATCCCCTACAATAAGAATGTGCATATCTCCTCTTACATGAGTTTTATCTTCAAGAATCTTAGCAGTACCACCGAATAATTGGAATGCAATAGCTTCTTTTACTTCAAAATATCCTTGAATAGAAGGAGCTGTAGAATCAATAATTTTTTGATAAATATCTGGAGATTTAGCAAGTTCTAATATCTTTTCCTCATCTTCTTCATCAATATGGAGCTCTTCAAATTCCTGTTCTAACGGCTCAATATAATTACCATATATGTAATTATTAAATCGTTTGGTTTTTTCATCACGAAGAGTCCTTAAAGTACCTATAACTCTAACTTTATCACCGGGAGCTAAAGTATCAACCATATCATCTTCTAGGATAACATTAATTTGTCTTGGTTGATCTCCTCCAGATAAATTCTCTAAAGGTTCTTGTACTTTAACAGTTTGAGTATCCATATATCGTGATTCATCTTGTACTAATTTAAAAGATCTTCCACCACATTCTGTACATACAGCAGGTTCATGTATAATGTTTGATTTTTGTTCAACTTCATGAATTCTCATACAACTTCTACATTCAAAAACAGCAGTAATTATACGAGGATGAATTTCATCAGTTTTACGAACAATACCATCTACTGCAATAAATTTTCCAATAAATTCACTACGTAAAAATCGTAGAGGAACATTGTTACGTACATTTTTAAATCTAACATTTAATTGAACATTTTTTCTCTGAGGGTCAATATTAATAATAGCTTTTGATGCAGCTTCAAGAGTTTCCTCAGGTTTTTCAATTAATAAATCCGCAGTATCTGGATTAAATCGTTCTAATTCATTATAATCAATGTAAACTGATTTTTCTTCTGGAAACATGTCTAGTGCAGCAAATACTTCATCTTTACATACTGTACTAAAGAATTCTTCCAGTTTCACAATTTGTGATGTAGCTGTACTTTTCTTATTTTCTACCGTGTTTACCATAATATATACTATTGAATCAATGTTTTTTATATTTAATTTTTAAAAAAATTTTTTTATATTTAAATAAATATAATATAATATAATAATTTTAAGACTAAATATATATTAAGAATATGTCTTAAATCGGAATTTACTAGAGGTTTTGTATGAAAAGGTCACGTTTAAAATTATTTAAAACAACATCTATGACAATTTCTGTAATTGCTGTAGTATTGATTATAGTAAGTATTGGTATAGCAGGATATGTTGGTGTTTCACAAGTAACAAGTTCAGTAACAAATACAGTAAATAGTGGTGCATCATATGATAGTTTAAACCAATTACGATCAGAATATAATAATTTATCTAAAAAATATACAGATTTAGATCAACAACTTGGAACAAGCCCTGATGCTACTATAAAAACAACATTTAACAATGGAAAAGTAAAACTTTCAGAATTAAACCAATCAATAAGTTCAATAGAAAGTGATATTAATAAGGGTGAAGATGATAAAATAGTCCAAGATGAAATAACTCAAGCAAAAGAAGAATTTAAAGAAGCAGAAGATGTTTATAATCAATTAGTTGGAAAAAATTAATTAATTAAATAATCTTCAAACTTTTTTTTTAATATTTTACTAATTTTTAACTATTTTTTTACTATTTTTACTACCTTTAAATCCACGGGCAATAACGTACATTTCAGAGCTACGTTTACGTGAAGAATTAGGTTTAGTGGTTTTAACAGATCTGAATTTCTTTTTAAGCTTTTTAATTAAATCCTGATAAGCTTCTCCTTGGAAAGCTTTCATTATAAGATCACCATCTCTTTTTAAAATATTATCTGTAATATTTAAAACTGCCATAGCAAGGTCATAGGATTTAAAATTATCAATATCTTTTATACCAGTAAGTTTTGGTGAAGCATCAGATAATATAACATCAGCTTTACCATCAATTATTTCAATTATTGTATTTTGAATTTCTTCAGTAGTAAAATCTCCCTTAATTCCAGTATATGCTTCATGATCAATAGGTCTTATATATTCAAGATCAACACTAATAATTTGACCTTCACCTTCTTCACCAATTTTTTCAGCAACAACTTGACTCCATCCTCCAGGAGCAGCACCTAAATCAACAACATTATAATCTTGTTTTAATAATCCATACTTTTTATCTAATTGTTTTAATTTGTATGATGCTCTTGAACGATAATTTTGTTTTTTAGCTAATTTATAATAATGTTCCTTGTCATGTTTTGCTTTCCATCTACTCATAATCAAACTCTCCTCTATTTTTTAAATTGTGAAATATCTAAAGCTTTACAAGTAGGTCTTCCTACTTTAATAATGTCAGCTTTAATTTCTGATCCATTAATTTCAAGTAACATGACAGTAGGATCAGTTAAACGTGGATGTGTTGGACTTCCAGGATTTAATAATAAAACATCATCAATCTTTTCAACCATTGCCTGATGTGTATGTCCACTTATTAATATTTCAACATCCAGTTCTTTTGCAAGATAATATAATTGTTGAGTATCACCCTTAGGATATACAACTCCATGAGTTAGTCCAACTTTTAAGTTCTCAATATCTAAAACTTCAAATTCATTTAATCCAAGATTAGGGTCACAATTTCCATGTACAGCAACAACTGGTGCAATCTTTTCAAGTTCTTCAATTACACTATATGATTCAATATCACCAGCATGTAAAATCAAATCAACACCTTCAAACTTCTCAAAAATAATTTCTGGAATTTTTGATGCTCTAGTTGGTATATGTGTATCTGAAATAACTCCAATTAACATAAAATATATTTCCTCTCATTTAATTTTAATTTATTAATTATTTATTCAATAAAAATTAACTATTGTTTATTTTAAAAAGTTTCAGTATAAACTTATATTATTAAATATTTTAATAATTCTTAATTAATAATATTATAAGAAAAAACTACTATATTTATATAATATATTAAAATATCATTTTATATAGATTAAATTTATATTTTTTTATGGAAACATTATTTTTCACATAAACTTTTAAAAAAAGTGGATATAAATGGATTTAACAAATGTTTAAAAGGGAGATTTAATAATGAGTGAATTAATAATTTGTGAAAAGCCAAAAGTAGCAGAAAAGGTTGCAAAGGCTTTATCTGATTCACCTGTGAAAAATTCATATAAAAGAGTACCTTATTATGAAATAGTAAAAGATAATGGTGAAAAAACAACAGTCCTATCTGCAGTAGGTCACTTATTTTCTTTAAAAGCATCAAATAAGAAAGAAAAAAGATTATTTGATGTAGAATGGGTGCCGTTAAATGAAACAGATAAATCAAAAAATTATGTTAAAAATTATATAGATACAATAAAGAAATTTTCAAAAGATGCTGATAGATTTATACATGCATGTGATTATGATACAGAAGGAACATTAATTGGATTTAATGCATTAAATCAGATATGTGGTCCAGAAAGTATTGATAAAACTTTCAGAATGAAATTTTCAGCTTTAACAAAGAAGGATCTTATAAAAGCATATGCTGATGCATATCCACTAAAAGAAGATCAAAGTTGGATAGATAGTGGAGAAGCAAGACATATTCTTGATTTTCTATTTGGAGTAAATATTTCAAAAGCAATGACAGACTCTGTAGTAGGAGTTACTAACAGATATGTTCAATTATCAGCAGGAAGAGTACAAACTCCAACACTTTCAATACTAGCAGAAAGAGAAAAAGAAATTAAAAAATTCATACCAGAACCATACTGGTTAATTAAAGCAAAAATACCAAAAGATATTGTTGCAGATCATAAAAAAGGAAAAATCTTTGATAAAAAAGAAGTTGAAAAAATACTTGAAAACTGTAAAGGTAAAGATGCAATAGTAACAAAAATAACTAATAGAAAATCAGAAAAAGCACTACCTGTGCCATTTGAATTAGGAACATTACAATCTGAGGCATACTCACAATTTGGTTTCACACCAAGAAAAACACAACAAATAGCACAAAACCTCTATGTTGAAGGATATACATCATATCCAAGAACATCATCACAAAAACTTCCAGAATCACTAGGTTTACCTAATATATTAGAACAATTATCAAAAGATCCAAAATATAAAGATAAAATAGCACAACTTAAAGAACCATATAAACCTAATGAAGGTAAAAAAACAGATGAAGCACACCCTGCTATACATCCAACAGGAACTATTCCTAAAGAGTTATCAAAAGATGAACAAAAAATATATGATCTTATAACCTACCGTTTTATCAGTATTTTTGGAGAAGTTGCAGAGCTAAATTCAATAAAAGTAGAACTTGATATTGGAGGAGAACCATTTTCATTCTCAAGACAAAGAATATCAAAAGAAGGATGGTTAGCACTAGATCCATACCAATATAAAAAAGTTAAAAATGAAGAATTCCCTGATGTAAAAGAAAATGATACAGTAAAAGCTAAGGTTAAAAGTGAAGAAAAAGAAACAAAACCTCCAGCAAGATATAATCAAGCATCAATCATTCGTGAACTTGAAAAAAGAGGATTAGGTACAAAAGCTACAAGAGCAAATATTGTTTCTATTTTATATACAAGAAAATATGTGCAAGGAAATAAAATAGAAGTAAGTCAACTTGGAGAAAGAATGATTGATACACTTGAGAAATATTCAGAAAGAATAACAAGTGAACAGATGACTCGAGAGTTTGAAACTGATCTTTCAAATATTAAGGAAAATAAAACAACAGAAGATAATGTAATAAATAATGCAAAAGATGAGTTAAATGGAATTCTTGACTCAATTGATTCTAATAAAGAAGATATTGGTAAAGAACTCTACAGTGCATATGAACAAAGTAGAATAGTTGGAGAATGTAGTTGTGGTGGAAATCTGATTATAATCTCATCACCACGTGGTGGAAAATTTGTAGGTTGTACTAATTATCCTGATTGTAAAAAAACATATTCACTACCTGCAGGAGCAAATGTACTTAAAACAAAATGTGAAAAATGTGGTCTACCATTAATATCTTATGGAAAACCAAGACAAAGAGCATGTCTTAACTTTGAATGTGCAAATGGTGGTCAAAAATCAACAAATGATATTGTAGGTAAATGTCCAGATTGTGGAAATGATCTTATAAAACGTATGGGACGTTTTGGTGAATTTATTGGTTGTACTGGTTTTCCAAAATGTAGATTTACTTCATCAATAGCAGACTTTGAAAAAGCACAAAAAGAAAATGAAGAAAAATAATTAATTAAATTAATTATAAATCTCCCTTTCATATCCCTTTATTATAAAAACTATTTTTTTTAATTATCTGAAATAATTTTATATAAATCTTTCAATATAAGAAGTGTTGCTTCTTTATTTAGATATTTATCATCTGTTTGTTGTTGAGAACTATATATGCATGCAGGACATCCATCTTCACAATCACAATCTTTAACTAATTCATAAGCCATTTTAATAATATCTTTAAATAATTTAAATGCTTTATCAGTTAATCCTACACCATCTTCAAATGCATCATAAATAAATATTGTAGCATTAAGTGTTGATTCATGCATATTTTTTGTAACTCCACCTAAATCATATGAATCACACATCACGTGGAATGGAGTAACAGAAAGAATAACATTTGTAACTCCTTGAAGAGCACCCATAAATACATCACTAAATTTTTCATCAGTTACAATAAATTCTTCAAGATGTTCTCTTACTTCATATGGAATTGTGAAATAAAAACCTTTTGTTTTAAAGTTAAGTGGTGGAAGATTTAATTTTTTAGATGATGTAATTTTACTATATTTAACAATATTATATCTATCATATTTCTCAGTTACATTTAATTTTCCATAACATACATTAATATTACCAATACTTTCTTCTTTTTCTTTTTTAAGTAGTTTAACATCAACTTCTTTTAATGCTTGAGTATAATAGTCAAGAGGAACTTTCTTTACATAAACTCTACGTTCTTGAATATCCATCTCTCTTACAAGATATGTATCACCATTATGAATTAAAACAGCATTTTCATGAGCTTCTCTAAATGCTTGTTTTTCACTCATATCCTCAAGGAATGAATGACCATTAAATACTTTATATGGTTCTGATCTTACATCACTTAGATTTACTTCAAAGTTAGGAGTTCTATCATTTTTAAGAACTTCTTCTTCATCATAAACCCATTGATTGTGTGAATATTTAAGAATACCATCTGTTTCTAGATCACTAATTTCATCAAGAACAATTCCTTCATCATCAAATCCAAAACTTTCAATTTCATCTAATTTTAATGGAATTTCATAAGCAGCACATTTTAGGTGGCCTCTTAGAATTTGTTGATTATTAAGATCAATAATTGCATGTTCATGTGTTTTATTAAAGAATAACTCCGGATGTTTCATGAAATATTGATCTAAAGGATTTTGGAATGCAAGCATTGTTATTATAGATTCTTGGTTACGTCTTCCAGCACGTCCTGCTTGTTGCCATGTTGAAATAAGTGTACCAGGGTATCCTGAGATTATAACACTATCTAATGATCCAATATTTATACCAAGTTCTAAAGCGTTTGTTGTCACAATACCTTTTAATTTTCCATCTTTAAGATCATCTTCAATTTTTTTTCTCTCATCAACAGTATATCCAGCTCTGTATGCTGTTATTTTATTTGTTAGTTCAGGATTTTTTACTTGTAATTCTTTTTTAGATCTTAATGCAATAACTTCAGCCATTTTACGAGATATTTCAAAACATATTGTTTGTAAACCATTTTGAATGTATGTATTAAATAATTTAAGAGTATCTGAATGTATTGATGTATTTTTACTTTCAATAGCATATGGATTGAAGAATATGAAATGTTTTTTTCCAGATGGAGATCCATTATCATCTATAATCTTAAATTTAAGTCCTGTTAATTTTTCACTAAATTCTTGAGGATTTGCAAGAGTTGCTGTAGATACAATAAATTGTGGTTCTGATCCATAATATTTACAAATTCTTTTTAATCTACGTATAAGAAGAGCCATATTTGATCCAAATACACCTCTATATTGGTGAGCTTCATCAATTATAATATATTTAAGATTTTCAAAAAAACGTCTCCATTGACTATGCCATGGTAGAATTAAATGTAATTCATATGGATTTGTTATAACTAGTCTTGATTTTCTTTTTATTTCTGGTCTTTTTGATTTTGGTGTATCTCCATCATATTTTTCAGCATATATTTCAAGATCACATTCCTCATCAATTGTAAGAATACTCTTTAGTTGATCATTTGCCAAAGCTTTAGTAGGATAGATGTATAAAGCAGTGTTATCCTTATTTTCTGATAGATTTTCAAGTACAGGTAGTGTGAATGATAATGTTTTTCCACTCGCTGTTGGGGTGGTAATTGTTACATTTTCACCATTTCGTACATGTTGTAATGTTTTATATTGGTGAGTGTATAGTTTTATATTGTTTTTTGTAAGATAATCATCAAGTGCTGGTGGTAGTTTGACATCTTCTGTTGTATATCTTGCACGTCTTGCAGGAATTTCTTCAATATGTTCTATTCTATCTCTAAACCATTTTTTATTTTGAAAATATGTTAATATCTCTTCAACCATTTCTTAACTACCCGTATTTTTTTATTTTTTGTTAAAATTATATGAATTATTCTAGTATAATTTTATAAAATAGTTTTTTTTATTTTTCTTTAATTATTTGGATATTTATTTATTTTTTTTAAATTATAAGTTTAAGGTATTTGTATATTATTTTAAAATAACTCTAATTTTCAATATCTTTTAAAAACTTTTTATTTTTTCATTAAATAAATTATTTTATCTTTTATTATATTTTAAAGATTTTTAATAAATTTAAATATATCTTTAAATATAAACATTACATAAGGATAATTTTTTGATTAAATATTATAAAACTAGTATTCTCTTTGTTTATAATTTATAATTTGAATGGAAGAACAAGTATTAAATATTTTATCCTATTTTTTTATCTAAATTGGAGGTAAAAAAGGAGAATTGACACATGGACAGTAAAAATTTAGCAAGAAAATTAGCGCCAGTGGTAATAGTATTACTACTTGTATTAACTGTTTTTGCAATAAGAGCTGAAACTGTTAATATTGGCGGAATTACAAATGAGACTCAAAAAGCATTGTATCAAGATGATAGTGGAATGCCATATTTCACAGAGATAGACTCATATTATAATTATCGTTTAACAGAGAATTATTTAGAAACAGGACATCTTGGGGATACTCAGATTAATGGTACGGATTGGGATTCGTTATCAACATCACCTAATGGTCGTGAAGCGGATTATCAACCAGCAATAATAGTATTAGCTGCATCAGTTTATACTTTCTTAAACTTATTTACTTCTGTATCATTAACACAAGTAGCATTCTGGTTAGGTCCTGTTATTGGATCTTTAGCATTAATACCTGCGTATTTCATGGTAAGAAGAGCTACAGGTAGTGAATGGGGAGCAATTGTTGCAGGAATAATTGCTGGAGCAGCACCTGCATATTTCTCACACACATATGGTGGATTTTTCGATACAGATATGTTCAACGTATTATTACCTCTTGTAATAGTAATGTTCTTATCAGAATCTGTATATGCAAAGAAACCTTTATTTAAAGGAATATTTGCAGCATTATCTGCATTAAGTTTAGCTTTATTCTCTCTATCATGGAGTGGATATACATACATGGTTTTATTAACAGTAGGTACTTTGATCTTATACATACCAGCTTCTTATATTATGGATAAAAGAGATGGTAAGGATCTTTCAAATAAAAAAGAGTGGTTTAAAAATAATCCAATAACAATACCATTAGTTACATTTATTATATTAACAATAATCCTCCTAATGATAACAGTTGGAGGATCAATGTTAGATTCAATAACAAATGTATTATCATTATCTACAAGTTTACAAAGTGCAACAGCAGGAACAGCATATCCTAATGTATATGTATCTGTAGGTGAGATGCAAATTCCTGAATTTATAGATGTAGCAAATCAAAGTGGTAGTCTTTTCGGATTAATCTATGCTGTTTTAGGATTAGTTGTAATGTTTATTTTCTTAGGAAAAAAACCAATATCTAAAAAACAACAAGAACAAGAAGAAATTAAAAAAGAAAAAGCTTCTGATAAAAAAGTTAGAAGTAAAAGATATACTCCTAAAACTAAAAAAGTAGAAGAAGCTATTGAAGAGGAATATAAAAATAGATTCGTTCCAAAGAAAATGGAATGGACAGAAACTCAAAAATATAATAATTTATTCCTATTTGTTCTATTATTACTATGGACACTTGGTATAGCAGTAATGTTAACTCAAGGTACAAGATTTATAGAACAATTTGCAGTTCCTGTATCTTTACTTGCAGGATTATTTGTAGGATTTATTATTAAAGATATAGATCTTAAAACAGAACAATACAAATATGTTTTCATAATAGCTGTAGTTTTAGTGTTACTTGCAGTGGTACCACCACTTGCAACTGATCATACAACTTCTTCACAATCTGTTGGAAGTACAAATGATGATATGTATAATACATTAAAATGGATAGAAGCTAACACTGCTGAGGACACAGTACTTGCATCTTGGTGGGACTTCGGTCACCTCTTTACTGAGGTAGCAAATCGTCAAGTAGTATTTGATGGAGGTTCACAGAACAATATGAGAGCTTACTGGGTTGGTAATGCATTACAGACTCATGATGAAAACCTATCTGCTGGTATTTTAAGAATGCTTGCAAATAGTGGAGAAGATGCTTCAAATACATTAGATTTATATACTAATGATACCTCAAAATCTGTTGAAATATTAAATAAAATATTATCAATGGATAGAACTCAAGCAAATAGTGAATTAACAGGAACATATGGATTAGATCAACAACAAGCTAATTCAGTACTGGATAAAACACATCCATCAGAAACAAAACCAGTAAATCTTATATTAAGTTCAGACATGCTTTCAAAAGCATCATGGTGGAGTTACTTTGGAACATGGGATTTCAAAAATCAAAATGGAACTCATTACACTTACTATCCAGAAAATAGTGTGGCTGAAACAATAAATGGAAAAGCTTTCATACTAGGTACTGACAATGGTATTGTTGGTGTAGCAACATCAAGTAATGATACTGATGGACTTTCAATGTCATTTGCATACGTGGATCAAACAAAATTAAATAAAACATTAAACACATCCACACAAGAAGATAAAGAACGTTTCTCTACAGAATTAACAGACGGTACAGGTAATGAATTGATAAAACCTCATAAATTAATTTATGTTGAAGATAATCAATTATCTGAAAGAATAGTTAATAATAACAGTAACATGTCAATGATGGTTATTAACCAAGGTGACGGTTCATTCTTTACTGTATTATTCGATTCATATCTTGAAGAATCAGTATTTACAAAATTATATCTTGAAAGTGGATATAATATGACAAGATTCACATCTATACATTCAGAACCTGGTATAAGTGTATGGGATGTTCTTGAATACTCAAATGCAACTGCTAATTCAACAGTTTCAACAACTGAAAAAACATAAACCCCCTTTTTTTATCTTTTTTTTTAACATATTATTTTGAAATAAAATCAATATTTTAGATTTATTTTAATAAAGCTTCTTTTAATTATTTATATTATAAATAATAAAATTATTATCAAATGTAAATTTAGAATTTAGAAGGAGATAGTAAATTGAAGACACTTTCAGAATTAAAAAAACCTGATTTAATTCCAACAAATTCATCATTAGATGAACTTCTAGGTGGTGGGATTGAAAAAGGTTGTATAACACAATTTTATGGGCCTCCTGGCTGTGGTAAAACAAATATTGCATTAAAAATTTTATATGAATCAACAAAAAATGGGGCCAAGGCCATATATATGGATACTGAAGGTGGATTGTCTCTAGAACGGATACAACAAATAGCAGGATTTGACTTTGATAAAATATCTAATAATATTTTTTTACTTGAACCACAATCTTTTGATCAACAAAAACTTCAAGTTCAAGAAATCAGATCATTACTAGAAAAAGATAGTTCTATTGATATTTTAATAATTGATTCTATTGTTGCATTATATCGTGTTGAAGATGGAGATCCTTCAGAAATTAATAAAAGATTAGGACGTTTGATGGCAGAATTATTAACATTAAGTCGTCAATATGATATTGCAATAGTAATAACTAATCAAATATATTCTCCATTTGATTCTGATGAATTAATTGTTGAACCAATAGGTGGTACAGTTCTAAAATATTGGAGTAAAATTATAATTCAAATAGAACGTGAAATAGGATCTTTAACAAGAACAGCAATATTACAAAGACATAAAACAAAATCACCAGGACAAAAAATTAGATTCGAGATTGTAGATGAAGGAATTACATAATTTAACTAACTAAAGAGGGTAATAAAATGGCTTTTAAGAAAAAAGAGAAAAGAATACCGAAAGGTTTTGATTCAATAAATGAATTTTTTGATTATACTTATCGAAAAGAAGATTTAATATGGATGGGACAGAATACAAACCATCTTCAAAAAGATAAATGTATTGAAAATGCTTTAATCACAGCAGCAAAAAAAAGAGATTATTGTAAATACCCACCTCCTGAAGGTTTTCCTGAATTAAAAAAATTAATTCTTGAAGATTTAGATCTTGATGAAAATTTATTTGATGTTCAAGTAACAGCAAGTGCTACAGAATCATTATATCTTGCAATAAGTACATCATTGTATCATGTAACAAATACTATTGCATCAGATCCAGGATATCTTATTATTAATAATTTCTGTAATCGTTTTGGAAATCATGTAAAAGAAGTTCCAATATATAATGAGGAATGTGGATATAAATTAACACCTGAGTTAATTAGAGAAAATATTGATATGGAAACAAAATTAATTATATTAATCGATCCATTAAATCCAATAGGAACTTCATATACTAAAGAAGAAATTATTGAAATTGCTGAAATTGCAAAAGAAAACAATATAATTGTTCTTCATGATATAACTTATCGTGATTTTGCAAAAGAACATACACTTGTTGCAAAATATGCACCAGAACATACAATTACAGTGTACAGTTTTTCAAAAATATTTGGAATGGCAGGTTTAAGAGTAGGTGCTGTTATAAGTTCACCTGATCTTATGAGACCAATGAGAGCAAGTGTGATAAATGACCTTGGAACAAATTCATTAGCTCAAGAAGCAGGTATTGCAGGATTAAAAAGTAAACCTGAATGGATTAATGATATAAAAGAAACATGTTTTAGAAATCAGGAAATAATAAAAGAAACAGTAGATGATACTCCTGGAACTTTTATTCCAGCATATCCATCAGAAGGTAATATGATGATAATTGATATTTCAGAAACTGGAATTAGTCCTATAGATTTATCTGAATATCTACTTGAAGAAAAAAATATCTTTGTAAGAGAAGGAAATTATACTAGTAAATTGTTTGGTGATAGATACATAAGAGTAAGTTATTCTATACCAACAGAAGAAGTTCTTGAATTTAAAAAAGAATTTAAAAATGCTATATTAACATTACAAGAACGTCAAAATTCTTAAAATGAGTAAAAAAATAATAATAGAAATTATGGATTAGAAATATTTAGTTTTCACTTTCTAATTCATCTGGATCTATTATTTCTATATCAGTAACAGTTTTTGACTTTTCTTTATTATTATTGTTTGAAATTTCTGATTTAGAAACATTTAATAAAATGTAATCTCCAACTTTACTGATCATATCAGGTGTTATTTTAAAAGCATTTTTTCGTATACTAACTTCATTAGAATTAATAGTTATATCATTTATTACAACTTCTTCAAGATCAATATCAATGTCTTGAAGTTTACCAACATCATTATCATCATTGTCTAATACTTTTTTACCAATTAATTCTGTAATCTTCATTATAATCGCCCTATTAATATATTTATTAAACAATATTTATATTCTATTTTAATTATAATTAAAATTAATTATCTACAATTTAAGGAGAATCAATATTATGCAAGAGGCATGTCGTTTAATTATAGAGGAAGCTCTTAATAATAAAATAACCACTAAAAAAGAGTTAGAGAAAATAAAGATACAAGCATGTAGAGACTTGAAATTACCTGGATTTATGAGTAATTCAAAAATATTAGAATATGCAAAAGATGATGAATTAGAATTATTAAGACCTCTGCTTATGAAAAAACCTACACGTACAATTTCAGGTGTTGCAATTGTTGCTGTAATGTGTCATCCACATAAATGTCCTCATGGTAGATGTAAATATTGTCCAGAAAGTAGTATTGCTCCTCCAAGTTATACGGGAGAAGAACCTGCAGCATTAAGAGCCAGAATGTTTAATTTTCATCCTTATGTTCAAACATTTAATCGATTGTATCAATTAAGAAATATTGGTCATTCTATAGATAAGGTAGAATTAATTATTATGGGTGGAACATTTGCTTCTCGTGATCTTGATTATCAAGAATGGTTTGTAACTCAGGCATTAAGAGCTATGAATGATTTTGAAGAAGTTTCATCATCTATTCCTAAAAATCAAAGAGAAATTGAGATAATTCCACCAACAGACTTTAAATATATTCATGATGTACAAAAAGTTAATGAACATAGTAAGGTAAGATGTGTAGGTTTAACATTTGAAACAAGACCTGACTTTGCTAAATATGAAGATGTAAATAGAATGTTAAATTTTGGTGTTACACGTGTAGAGTTAGGTGTTCAAACATTATATAATCATATTTATAAACGTGTAGATCGTGGACATAATATTCAAGATGTTATTGATGCAAATAGAATATTAAGAGATTCAGCAGTTAAAGTAGCTATGCATATGATGCCTGGTTTATCATCTTCTTTTAGAAGTGATTTAAACATGTTTAAAAGATTATTTACAGAAGAATCTTTTTCACCTGACATGCTTAAAATATATCCATGTCTTGTTACTGAAGGTTCAGAATTTTATGATATGTGGCAAAAAGGAGAATATGAACCATATACATCAGAAGAAGCTGTTGATTTAATTGTAGAAGTTAAGAAAATATTACCTAAGTGGGTTCGAACTATGAGAATTCAAAGGGACATACCTGCTACTTTAATTAATGCTGGTGTAAAAAAGTCAAATCTTGGAGAGCTTGTATATAATAGACTTGAAGAAGAAGATGTTCAATGTCAATGTATAAGATGTAGAGAAGTAGGACATAAAAAAGCTCATGGAGTAGAACCTGACTATAATAATATTGAATTATTAAGAACAGATTATAATGTTACTGGTGGTCGTGAAATATTCTTATCAGTAGAAGATCCAGATAATGATATAATAATAGGATTTACAAGACTAAGAATTCCATCAAAAGATGTGTTCCGTCCTGAAATAACTCCTTCAAGTGCTCTTATAAGAGAATTACATGTTTATGGTCAAATGCAAAAAATTGGAAAAAATGATAATAAACTATGGCAACATCAAGGATATGGTGCTCAATTAATTCAAGAAGCTGAAAAAATAGCAAGAGATGAATTTGCAAAAAATAAAATGTTAATAATTAGTGGTATAGGTGTGCGTGATTATTATCGTAAACTAGGATATCATCGTGATGGTCCATATATGTCTAAATTTATATAATTCTTTTTTATTTTTCTCTTTTTTTTAAATAAATTCTTAAATTTCATTTAGTATTTTTATCATGAAAAATAAATAAGTATAATAAATAATAATCCACAAACATTAAATATAGTTTATAAATATATGAAAGTAACCTTCTTTTTTTTGGGTTGTATTGTTATGAAAATAGAAACTTCTGCAAGATTACATTTATCATTGATTGATCTTAATGGATCAGAAGAACGTATTGATGGAGGTATTGGAATAACTCTTCAAGATCCTTCACTACTTATTGATTGTCAAGAAAATAATTCTCAGACAGAAATTTTATTTGATGATAAAATAGAATCTGCTCATATGGATGAATATAAAACAAAAATTTTAACTGCATGTAATAAAATGCAGGATTATCTAGGTATAGATAAAACATATACGTTTCGTGTTGAAAAATCATATCCTATTCATCAAGGTTTAGGTTTAGGAACTCAATTATTATTATCAACAGCAACATTAATTGCTAATATGAATAATGCTAATTTAGAAGTTTATGATATAGCTAAGATTGTTCAACGTGGAGGAACTAGTGGTATTGGTGTATATTCATTTAAAGATGGTGGCCTGATAATTGATGGTGGACATAAAAAAGATGTTAAAAAAGATTTTTTACCTTCATCAGCTTCTAAAGTATCACCACCTCCACTTATTGCAAGATATGATTTTCCAGAAGATTGGAATATAATTTTAGCAACTCCATCATTAAGTCCTGGAGCTTCTGGAGATAATGAAGTTAATATATTTCAGAAATATTCACCCATTGAAAAAAAAGATGTTGAAAGAATTTGTTATATTACCTTAATGAAATTAATGCCTGCAATAGTAGAAAAAGATATTTCATCTTTTGGTGAAGCTATAAATAATATACAATCAGTAGGTTTTAAAAAGATAGAACGATCACTACAATCTCCAATTATAAATGATATAATATCATTCATGCAAGATAGTGGCATAACAGGTGCTGGTATGAGTTCATTTGGACCTACTTGTTTTGGTATAACTGATACTAATACAAAAAGTATTCAAAGAGATCTTAATGAATTAATTGGTGAAAATGGTAATGTGATTGTTACAAAGGGAAAAAATTATGGTTCAAAGATAAAACGGTAGGAAGTGTTATTTATGGATAATATGAAAGGAAAAGTATGGAAATTTCGTGATTGTATAGATACAGATGTAATAATAGCAGGAAGATATTTAAGAACTTTTAATCCTGAAGATCTTGCAGCACATGTTATGGAAGCAGAAGATCCTGAATTTGCATCAAATGTAAATAAAGGTGATATTATTGTTGGTGGATGGAATTTTGGTTGTGGATCTTCACGTGAACAAGCACCTGTTGCTATAAAAACTGCAGGAGTTTCTGTTATAATTGCAAAATCTTTTGCAAGAATTTTTTATAGAAATGCAATTAACATAGGATTACCTGTTGTAACTGCTGATATTGAAGCAGAACAAGGTGATGTTTTAGAAGTAAATGTTAATGATGGTATAATTAAAAACGTAACAACTGGTAAAACATTTGAAATACAACCATTTGATCCTACAATGTTAGATATTTTGGAAAATGATGGTGTTGTAAATCAATATTTAAAATAATATTTTTGGGGGTTTAAAATATGACTTGTCCTTCATGTGGATTTGATGAATATGAAATTTTAAAAACAAAAGGTAAAAAGAATAAGGAATTATTAGTTAAATGTGATAATTGTGGTCATATATACAGAGACACTGCTCCTGAAGAAGTTAAATCAATAAATGTGAGAGTAATTATAAGTGAATTTGAAAGATCATGGAAAACTAGTGTTGAATTATATTCTGATGAATATTTAGAAGTAGGTACTATGTTATATATTGATGATAAGGATGTTGAAGTAACTTCTATTGAAAATTCAGAAGAAAAAAGAGTTTATGAATGTCCTGTTGTTGATATTAGAACAATTTGGGTTAAATCTCTTGATACATTAGCACGTGTTGGTTTAACAATTGATAATCATGGAACTGTTCTTTCACATAAAATTGAAGTTGAACGTGATTTCATATTTTCAATAGGTGATATTGGTGAAGTAAATGGTTTAAAATTCCAAGTTTATGCTTTTAAAACTTTAGAACGTAATATGAGAAAAGGTTATGCTTATGCTAAAGTTATTAAACGTATTTATGGTAGGTTACTTCCACGTAAAGATAAATCTAGAGTAAAATATGATTTATCAGAATATGTTATTAAAACAACAATTAAAGATAAAGATAAAAAATAATATTTGTGATTTACTATGAAAATTTATTTAGAAACCCATGGATGTACATTTAATCAGGCAGATAGTGATATTATGGCTAAAATATTGTCTGATAATCATGAAATTGTATATGAATTAGAAGATGCTGATGTTGTAATATTAAATACTTGTTATGTTAAACTTCCAACAGAACAAAAGATGATTACTAAGATTCGTAAGATTCAAGAAGAATATCCTGATAAAATTCTTATTATTGGGGGTTGTATGGTAGAGGTAGATCCTGAGAGACTAAATAAGTTTGCTGGAAATAATTGTTGGATTGGACCACATAAGTTAGATCATATTGAAGAGGTTGTAAATAAAGCAGCAAATGGTGAAGTTGTACATGAATATGGAAAAACCAGAGCTATAAAAGCGGGTAGAAATAAGAAAAGTAATGATTCACTTATTCATATTCTTCAAATATGTGAAGGATGTAATGGTGTATGTACATTTTGCTGTACTAGAAAAGCAAGAGGTTTTTTAGTAAGTTATCCAATTGATATGATTGTTGATGAAGCAAGAGATGCTATTGAACATGGTGCTAAAGAATTACAAGTTACAGCTCAAGATACAGCATGTTTTGGAGTTGATAGTGGTGAATCCTTTGCTGAATTATTAAATAGATTAGGTAGTCTTGAAGGTGATTTTCGTATTCGTGTAGGTATGATGCATCCAAAGAGTATTAAAGATCAACTAAGTGAAGTAATTGATGCTTTTAAAAATAATGATAAGATTTATAATTTTATTCATCTACCAATACAAACAGGTAGTGATAAAGTTTTAACTGAAATGAATCGATTACACACATTGGATGAATATAAACATATTCTTGGAAAATTCCGTCAGGAAATACCTGACATGTCATTAGCAACTGATATTATTGTAGGCTATCCAACAGAGACAGAAGATGATTTCCAAGAAACTCTTGATTTGTTAAGAGAAATTAAACCAGATATAGTTCATATATCTAAATATATGCACAGACCAGGAGCTAAATCAAATAACTTAAAAGAAATTGAAAATCAAGTTATGAAAGATAGATCTCACAGAGTAAATGATGTAAAAACTGAAGTAATGCTAGAAAATAATAAAAGTTATGAAGGTAAAAGATTTAAAGTTCTAGTAACAGCTAAAGGATCATCTGGAGGATATGTTGGTTATACAAATTCTTATAAAAATGTAATAATTGAAGATGATGTTGAAATAGGTTCTTTTGTTGATGTGGAAATTATTGAAGGAAATAGAACATATTTATTATCTAAATTGATAGAATAATATATTAACTAAAAGTAACTATAATATAATGAAGATAATTTAAAAAATACAAGAATTGATTAAAATGAGTTATATTGTATGTCGTAATTGTAAACGTTTTGTAGAAGTAAATAGTTATGCACCACTAAGCTTTGATAAATGTGAAAACTGTGGACATAGTTTAGAAGTAGCAAATAATCAGATGGAACTTGGATGTATCCTAAATAACATTGAAATACCAAAAGTAGCTTATGAGAAAAGATGTAAAGTATGCAAATCTAAAAATCCTAGAGAAACTGGTGCATGTTTATACTGTGGCTCTACAGATTTTAATCTTGAAATAGAAGAAAGTAGTATTAGAAAATATAATGAAGATTTAAAAAGAGTTAATCAACAAAATAATTTTCAATATATACCAAATCCAGGTAGTACTTTCAATCAACAACAAAATCAAAGAGTATCAGGAAATCTAAATTCAGAAAATTTCATATATAGGATAGTTTCTTTAATTATAGGATTCATTGATTTTCTATTCTTTTCAATGTTAGGACTTAGCCTGATTTTAGGTGATAATCCATTGCCTCAAACACCTGAATTAATATTCAGTTTTGTTCAAATGAATATAACTTCAATTGCTTTGGTCATTGTAATATCATTATTGCTTGCAGGAATATTCTCAACATTTGTTTTACCTTCAATGAGTTATTCAAGTTCATTTAAACTAGCCATATTTATTGGTTTTGTTGTAGGTTTATCAACTTTAACTGTAACATCAAGTATTATAATTACAATATTTTCAATGATTATTTGTGGTTTAATCACGGGTATTGGTGGAGTAATTGGAGAGTTTTTAGTACATAAACTTCTTAGAAGATCTGAATTTAAATAATATTTAATCTTCTTTAAAATCTTTTTTTATAATTAATTTAATGTTTAATATGATATTAGAATTAGAATATTTATTTTAAATAATAATATTTATTAAAATTAGACTATTTTTTTTTTTAATATTATGTAATTTTTGTTAAAATAAGTTATAAATAAGTTTTATGCCGTGGGCCGGACTTGAACCAGCGACATCCAGATCTTCAGTCTGGCGTTCTCCCAACTGAACTACCACGGCTTTTTTTTTTAAAATTAGTTTAAAAATATGGGCCGAACGAGATTCGAACTCGTGATCCTCTCCACGTCAAGGAGGTATCATACCTCTAGACCACCGGCCCAGAAATATCTTTCTTTTAAAGACTAATATTATTTATTAAAAAACTTTTATTTATAGTTTTTGATTTTTTTCTAAAGATAATAATAATATTATAATATAAACATATATAATTGTATATTATAAAAATTTAAAGAAGGTTTAATATGGATTTTGATAAATCAATAGAAAATACTCTATCACAAATTCAAAAAGTTATGAGTGCTGATTGTATTATTGGAGAACCAATAGAAACAAAAAATAAGGTAATTATTCCTATATCAAAAACAGCATTAGGTTTTGGAGTAGGAGTAGGGCAAAAGTTAGATCAATCAGATAAAGAATCAAATGAATTAGCAGGAGCAGGTGGAGGAGGAAGTATAGAACCAATAGCATTTGTTGTTATCTATGATGATATTCCTGGACCTGATGGAATTGAGATATTACCAGTAGTTGGTAGTAATCCACTAGAAGATATATTGTCTGGTGTTGGAAAAGTATTACAAAGTGGTATTTTATCAAGTAAATCTTCAAGTTCAAAAACTTCTTCTAATGAAGATGCTGAAAATAATTCAAACAGTAGTATTGATAATATAAAAACAAAAATAAAATCAAAAAAAGAATAAGATATTAGTTATTTACTAAAATTATATTTTTTTATTCTATTATTTTTTCTATTTTTTTCAAAGTTAATAGAAGTTAATTAATTTAATTATACTGCTAATTTATAAGGGTTTGATCTTTAATGTTATTTGAAATATTAATCATACTTTTTTTTATTTTAATAGTACTTATTTTAATTTTAATTTTTAAAAATATACATATATATCTTAACTTTAAAAATAACAACTTAGAATATATTGGATTTATAGAAATTGATTATTTAATTTTTAAAATAAAAATAAATATTAAAGATCAAACACTCATACTAAAAATTAATATTAAAAATCATGAATTTAATATAAAAACATTTAATTTAAAGAAAGATAAAGATGATAAAACAGAAGTTCAAGAAAAACCTGAAGAAGATACTGAAAAATCAATTCAAGAAAAAATAAAAAATATCTATCCATCACTAAAAAAAGCACTACCTGATCTAATTGAAATTATAACATATCTTCCAAATCTATCTAAATTCAATAAATCAAATGTAGTTCTTAACTTTGGACTGAAAGATAATTTTTTAACAATTAAAATATGTTCAATAATATGGGCATTAACAGCACCATTATATCCAGTAGGTTTTGAATTATTATTAACACCAGAAATTAATCAGTTTGTTATAAAATCAGATGTAAATGTTTCTGTTGAAATAATTAATTTACACATCTTTAAATTTATAATAAAACTTCTAAGAAAAAGAAACATAATCAACTTAATTAAAGTAATAAATGATCAATGATGTATGGAAAGAAATTTTATGTGTTAAAACCAATTAATATTGGTATGAGAAAAATATATCCTATTGCTCAGTTAAAGCTACACATCATAAATAAAACATTTGTAGCAATTACTTATTCAACAGTTGCAATAAAAGTCTTTGAGGATGATGAAATTTATTATAAAAATATATCATTATCTGATAATGATTTTAAAAAATTAAAAAATAGTTTTAATAATAAATAGCTAATGTAACTATTCTTTATTAAAAATGATAAAAAAATATTATAGTTATAATTCTTTATATGCTACTACAATATCTTCAGCTTTAAGAGTTTTTCTACCGTTTTCTTTAGCATTGTCTAATGCAAGTTTAGTAATTTCTGCTGCTTGTTCTTCTAAGAAAGATGATAATTCTATTTTAGCATCTTCGCTTACTCTTTCAGCACCACCATTTTTAATAATTCTGCCTAATGGTGTTAAAGGTAATTGGGACATAATTAATAGACCTCCTTATTTTATATAATAATATTAATATTCTAATATTAATACTATCTTTTTTTAAAATAATTCAATATTATTCTTTTATATTCACCATATAATAAGAAATATTATTTTTATGATTTTTCTTTAAAGTTTTATTATTTAACTTTTCTATTATTAACTAATATAAAATATAATTTGATAATACATTCATTAAAACTTTAATCTTTTTTGTTCATTGAGTTAAAGCTATTTTAACAATAATAAATAAATTAAAGTTATCATTTATAATATTGGTTATTTTATTATATATAATAATTTATTATATAATATTATAATATTTAACTATTTTATTTTATTTATACTTACTGAATCTTTAATTATATTATAAAAAACAAATTTTAATGATTTAAATTTTAGAATAATTTTAATATTTTTATTTGATTAATTTTATGTATAATGTATACCTTTATTTTGGTAAAAGTATCA
This sequence comes from uncultured Methanobacteriaceae archaeon, assembly GCA_964530785.1. Classification (GTDB taxonomy): domain Archaea; phylum Methanobacteriota; class Methanobacteria; order Methanobacteriales; family Methanobacteriaceae; genus Methanosphaera. The sequence goes on from CAZHBQ010000015.1 coordinate 29,137, forward strand.
TTAAATTTTTAAATTTATAAAATTAATTTGTTAATATTGTTTTAATTAAATAATAAAAAGTAGTGGGGGTTAAAAATTAAAGAAAGTTTTTATTCACTTTTTTCTTTCTTTTCTTCTTTTGTTTTTTGAATATTTTTCATAATTTCTTTTGCTCTATCTGAACCTAAAGGTACGTGGAATTTATCTTCAATACCTTTTCTGTATATATTATTCATAGAACAAAATGGAATTATTTTACCATCAGGTGTAGCATAATGAATTACACATCTTCTTACTCTATCTTGATCAAAGTTAAATGGATCCATAAAGTGCATACATGAAATTAATAATGCATTCATATGGAAATCACCTAAAGCAGCATAGTCTTGTTTTATGAAAATATTTTTAAGTAAATCTACAATATCCAAGTATGATGGTGAATTTTTTGTAGATATTGTTTTAGGTAATTCTTTTAATGTTTTAAGAAGAGCTTTTGTTTTTCCAATTTTTGATTTTTCATCAATATCTGGAGTTGTATCTTCAAGTAATTCTATGAATTTGTCAACATCAATAAAGTTGGTAATTGGAATTACTGTTCCATCTTCTTCTTTAAATACATAAGTTCCTACACCACAGTGTTCATGACAAGTTAATGTAACTTCAGCTTCACTACCTTCTAAAGCAGCAATAAAGTCAGATACAGGTGCAACGGTTGATGCAGAATAGAAACTATTGGTTTTAATAACTCCTTCTGTTTGTTTTTCTACTTCATTGATGAAGTCATCAATAGTAATACGTTGTTCTTCTACTTTATCTGAAGGTGTACGTCCAGCAAATGATACAGGTTGGAAGTTTACACCACGAATTACATCAAGATTGTTTAAAGCAAAGTTAATTATGTCTCCTACTTGATCTTCATTTATACCTTTTACAAGTGTTGGTACAAGAACAATACCTAATTCTGCTTCTCTACAGTTTTCTATAGCTTCGATTTTTTTGTGTAATAAATTAGCATTTCTTGTTTTAAGATAAGGTTCTTCAGTAATACCATCAAATTGTAAATATACAGTGTTAAGTCCTGCTTCTTTAAGTTCTTTAGCAAGATTTTTCTTATTTGCAAGAGCAATTCCATTTGTTGCAATTTGTGTGTGTACAAATCCTTCTTCTTCTTTAGCCATTTTAATAAGATCTACAATATCATCTCTTACTGTAGGTTCTCCACCAGAATATTGTATAGCTGGTGTTTCAACTGGCTGATTTTTACGAAGAGTTTTAAGCATATCTCTTATTTCATCTTGGGTAGGTTCATATAATGTACCTGACACAGCAGCATTTGCAAAACAAATAGGACATTTAAGGTTACATCTATTTGTTACATCAATTAAACCAAGTATTGTTTGACTTTCATGTTCTTCACATAAACCACAATTTGAAGGACATTCACCATTAATATCATGATTTAAATTTGTTAATTTATGAGGTTTTGCTTCATATTTAAAAGCTTTTTTATATTTTTCTTCGTCATGCCAATAAGTGTTTTTGAATTTTCCATGTTCAGGGCATGTTTTTTCAATATATATTTTTTTATCTTCTGAATAGACATCCGCATCTAATATATTCAAACATTCAGGGCATAAACTTTTTGTTTTAGATATTTTCGTAATAGTAAAATCTCCCTTTTATTTATTGATTATCTGATTATACTACTTTTATTGACTTCAAAAAAAGTTATAATTATAAAAATAATTCTATCTTAAAAAGTTGTATTATTTATATTTTTTAAGTTCATAATATTTAAAAAGTTTTATGATTTTTTCTATACATTTGTATGATACAGGATTAAAAGAGTAAATATTTTACTTTAAAAATTATATATCTAGTTTTTATTTTATATTTAAAAATTAAATCATTTATTATTATTTTTTTTTAAAAAATTTACATTATTTTTATTAATATTAAAATCTAAAGTTATAATGTAAGATATTAATCAGAGGTAAAATTAATGGATATATTAAATTTAATTATTTATTCAATATTTTTGATGATTCCAGCATATCTTGCTAATGGATCTGCATTAGTATTTGGTGGAGGAACTCCAATGGATTTTGGTCATAATGCTTGGGATGGTCGAAGATTAATTGGTGATGGTGTAACATGGAGAGGTACCATTGGTGGTGGACTTTTTGGTATGATAATAGGTGGTCTTTTAGGATTACTTGCAAATTATGGGATTGGATCCTATTACTTTTCATTAATATCATCACAAGTAACAATTATCTCAGGAAACATACCTCAAGGATTATTAATCGGATTATTATTAGGTTTTGGAGCATTAATTGGTGATGCAATTGGAAGCTTTTTAAAAAGAAGACTTAATTTTGAACGTGGAAAAGCTGTACCTTTACTTGATCAACTTGATTTTGTAGTAGTTGCATTAATCTTTGTTTCAACAATAATCCATTTGGACTTATCAATGATATTGATAATACTATTTGTAAGTATATTTTTACATCTAGGAGCAAATATGTTTGCTTATCTTATAAATTTAAAAGATGTATGGTATTAATACTTACAAAATCTTTTTTTTTACTTAATTTTTATTAATGATATTTCACTTGAAATATATTTTTCAATATACATTTGAATTGCACCTATTGTTGTAATGATACTTGTAGTTTCTTGTGATAAATAATCACTAAGATTAATAATATCAAGATTTAATTTTTGAGCAGCTCTTTGACATATATTACCATATCCAATATCTGATATAATAATAGTTTCAATACCAGTTTTTTTAACAACTTTTTTTAAAGCTTCTGTAACTTGATCTACTTGTTTTTCATAGATGTAACAAGCCATTTGTTCTAATTGTTCATCGCTAAGAGTTTCTATATCAGCACATACAAGACGACTTAATCGTGACTTACATGATATAATATCCTTTGCTTTACCATCTGGAGTATCACATGTATATTCATCTTCAGTAATATGTCCTAGTATTCTATGGATATCAGCTGTTATTGTAAATAATTCACTACTAACTTTTGTTGGAATATTATTTATTGGAACTTCATTTACAATACATGCAAGGTTTGTGCGAAGAAGACCAGTATATACTAATTCACCACTACCTAATCTTTCAGTATCACTATATCCTGTTGTTATTTCTTTTCTATTTTTTATTGGAATAATATCTGTTGTTGTAGTTCCCATATCCATAAATATACAATCATTTTTTATATATTTAATAGTATTAACAGTACCTATCCAATTTGCAGCAGCAGCACTTAATGGATTTTCTTTAACATATTTATAATCTTTAAGTCCTTCAAAAGTTACAAATTTAATTATCTTATCTTTAAATGTATTTACAACCTTTTGTGATATGTCAAGAACACCTTCTTTTTTAGTTAAATAACAATCAGCAAGTTCAGCTGTTATTGAAACACATATTACATCAATGTCTCTATCATTTTCAGATAATTTCATAAGACATTCTGGTAATTTATCATAATCCTTCCAGAAAGGAAGATATTGTTTATATTTTTTAGTAGATAATATATTAAATTCATCATCAACTTCAATAATTATACAATCAGTATTTGCTCCACCAATATCTAGTCCCATAAATTTCATTAATATCTCTCCTTGTTATTTATAAAATATACCCTCGCCTTCTACTTTAATTTCAGTATTTTTATTGTAGAGAGTCATGTTAATAATTGCTTCAGTAATATTTTGATTAGCTATTTTTTGTAAAACAATATATGGTGTTGTTAAGCGTGAATTTATTTCAACAAAATATATTTTATTTTCTTGTGTGATAATATAATCTATTCCAACAAAACCTTTTAGTCCACCTATAGAATTTATAATTTCTTTTGTTATTTCTTTAATTTCATTTGATAAGGGATGTTTTATTGGACACTTGCAACCTTCATATGTTACTTTTTTGTTTTTTTGACCTATTTCTTGTGAGTTAATGCTGATAATATTTATATTTTCTTGGTTACATATTACACTTGCACTTACTGATTTTCCTGATATGTATTTTTGAATTAAAGATTCTCTAATTTCTTCTTTTTTGTATATTTTAATTTTTTCTTTTAATTCTTCGATATTATTTATTTTATAT
>CAZHBQ010000016.1:0-32914 GCA_964530785.1 uncultured Methanobacteriaceae archaeon
CTCCACTAATCAATTCAATAGTATCAATTACATATTCTGAATCATCATATTCTCTACTTATAATAGATATATCTTCAGACCATTTTCCATTATTATTATACTCTAAAACCTCATTTACTGGAAAACCTGTTGTAGTTATTTTTATCAAAACAGATATTTTATCATCTAACATGTCATATATTGAATACTCAATTATTTTATCCATTTTTACCATCTGATTACAATTTTATGTTAAATAATATATTTTTTAGATATTTAATATTTTTTATTTAAAAGAAAAAAACAATCAAATAAAAATGAATTATAATCAATATTTATAAAATCCAAACAATATTAAATAACCATTATAAAAAATAAGAACATTATAAAGAAATAAAACCAAATAAAATCAATTATTCTTTAATTTTTTAACTAAAAAAATCGATTTATCTTCATTTTAAAAAAAAGTATTACTTATTGCCTAAAAATAGGTTAAAAAGTATTAAATACTTTTAATAATTCAAAAATACATATTATTTTTAATAAAAAACTCATTATTTAGTAATACTTTTTGGAATAATTACGATAAAAAAAACTTATAGGAAATATTATTATGAATACAGAAAAAAAAGAAACAGGAATATTACTTGTAGGACATGGAAGTAGACTACCATATAATAAAGAATTAATAAAAGAATTAGCAGAAAAATATGCTAAAACAATGCCAGAATATAATGTTGAAATAGGATTTATGGAACTTGTAGAACCAAACATCCCAACAGCATTTAATAAATTAAAAGAAACAGGAGTTAAAAGAATAATAGTAAACCCAATATTTTTAGCTCATGGAATGCATACAAGAGTAGATATACCGACAATACTTGGTCTTGAACCTGAAAAAATAGAAAACTATCATGGACATAGTCACACACATGAACCTGGAGAACATCATCACCACCACCATCACAACCATCATCATCACGAAAGAGAAGCTAAATCAGAACCAGTAGATTTTGATGGAGAAATTATATATCTTGAACCATTAGGTGCTGATGAAAAAATTGCTGATATAATCGCAAAAAGAATAAATGATGAACTAAACAAAGATCCAGAAGCAAATACTGAAAATACAGGAATACTTCTTGTAGGACATGGAAGTACACTACCATACAATAATAAAGTTGTTGAAGAAATTGCTGAAAAATATATTGAAAAAGCAGACAACTACCCAATAGAAACTGGATTCATGCAACTTAGTAAACCAACAATAGTAGATGCATGTGATAAATTAAAAGAAAAAAATGTTAAAAAAATTATTGCAACACCTGTATTCTTAGCTCATGGAATTCACACAAAACTAGATATTCCTACAACCTTAGGATTTAACCCAGACCCTATTGAAAACTATGAAAAAGAAGCTCCTAAAAAAGAAGATATTGTTGATTTTGATGGAGAAATAATCCTCACAGAACCAATTGGAGCTGATGAAATCATAATTGACATAATTTCAGAACGTATCAATAAACACCTATAAATCCATTTTAAAGATTACACAATCTTTAATTTCATTTTTTTTTAATAAATTTTTTAAGTAATTTTAAATAATTTTAATTAATTTTAAATAATACTTACTTTTATATATAAAATTAAGTTTTTTTAAATACATAATAATAAATAATCAGTAATTAAATATATTAATTAACAACAATTTAATTAAATAAAAAGATTTATTATTACGGAGGATTATTATATGAGTGACATTATAAAAGGATGGCGTCATAACGATCAAAGATATAATTTAATAGGTACTAAGTGTAATGTTTGTGGAAACACTTATTTCCCTAAAAAAGTAGTTTGCCCAAATTGTAGAAGCCACGGTGAAATAGAAGACCTCCAATTCAAGGGAACTGGTAAAATTTACTCTTACTCAGTAATTCACGCAGCAACAGATGAATTTAAAAATAATTCACCATACGCTGTTGGAATTATAGAATTAGATGAAGGTGCAAAAGTAACTGCACAAATTGTTGACTGTGATGTTAATAATTTAAATATTGGTGATGAAGTTGAAGTTGTATTTAGAAAAATTAGAGAAGAAGGAAAAGACGGAGTAATCTCTTATGGATACAAATTCAAACTCAAAGAATGAAACCGGAATATTATTAATAGGACATGGAAGTAGATTATCATACAATAAAGAAGTTGTAAGTCAAATTGCAGAAAAATATGCTGAAACTAAACCTGAATATAATATAGAAGTAGGGTTTATGGAACTTGTAGAACCAAGTATTCCAACAGCATTTAATAAATTAAAAGAAACAGGAGTTAAAAAAATAATAGTAACACCTATCTTTTTAGCTCATGGAATGCATACAAAACGTGATATTCCAACAATTCTTGGATTAGAACCAGCAGATGTTGAATCTGAAATTAATGGTGATTCCCACCATGAACATGAACATCATCATCATCATGAACATGAACATGAACATCATCATGAACATGGACATCACCACGATCACCATCACCATGATGAAGTAGAAACAGTAGATTTCGATGGAGAAATCATATACACCGAACCATTAGGTGCTGATGATGCTATTGTTAATATTGTTGCAAGTAGAGTAAATGAACACTTATAACAATAAACATTACTAACCCCTTTTTTTAAATTAATACTAATTCTTATAAATAAAAAATTAAATAAAATATAACCATGAAAATATCACAATTAGGCGAAAAAAAGTTAATTAAAAGACTTCTTGAAAAAAGAGATAAATATTTAGATATAACTGATCCAACTATTTTCCAAAGTTATCGTGATGATGCTGCAATTCAAAAAAATAATGATACATACACAGTTCTCTCAACTGATATGCTAATTCAACATTCTCATTTTCCAAAACAAATGACTCCCTTTCAGATGGGTGAAAAAATTGTTACAGTAAATGTTAGTGATATAATTGCAATGAATGCAAAGCCAGAATCAATATTAATTTCAATGGCATTACCTGAATCATTACTTGTTAGTGAATTTGATGAATTAATAGATGGTATTCTTCATAAATGTAGAGAATATAATATTACTCTTATTGGTGGAGACTTAAATCAAAATGATGAAATAATATTATCTGCTACAACAACGGGGCAAATAAATAAAAATATAAAATTACAAAATAATATTAAAAAAGATGATTTAATAGCAGTAACAGGTAAACTAGGAAGTCCTGCAGCAGCTTTTGATTTACTTATAAACAATGAAAATATAACCATTCCAGAACATGATAAAGAAGAGATAATAAAAAGTATTCTTGAACCTGATCTTCCAATTAAAACATCTGAAATTCTTCGAAAATATCCAGAAATAGTTACAAGTATGACAGATATTACAGACGGTATTGCTATTGAATTAGGACATCTTAGTGAAAATAATAAAAAATTAGGATTTCAAATCTATAAAGATAAACTTCCATATAATAAATACATAAAAAAAATAGCTAAATTCAATAATAAACCATTAAATGAATATTTATTACATTTTGGAGAAGAATTTGAACTATTATTAACATTAAATGAAAAATCATATGAAAAATATAAAGAACAATTAAATGATATTGATATAATTGGTAGAGTAAACGATAGTAGAAAAATAACATTAATAGAAGATAATACTATTAATAATATTGAAATTAAAGGATATGAACATTTAAAGGATGATTAAATGAATAAATGTGATATTTGCCCAAATTATTGTGATTTAAATTATGATCAAACAATAAAATGTCAACAAAATCCAATATATGACAATGAGGATAGAATATACTCCACAGTCATATCAATCGAACCAATTGAAAAAAAACCATTATATCATTTTATGCCAGGAAGTAAAACATTATCTATAGGAACTTTAGGATGTAACTTAAATTGTTTAAATTGTGAAAATCATAGCATAGCTATTCCAGAAAACAATATATTAGTACCTACAACAACATATACACCAGAAGAAATTATTCAAAAAGCTATTGATAATGAAATTGAAAGTATAACATGGACATACAATGAACCTACCATACACCCAAAATGGATAATAAAAACATCAAAAATTGCAAAAGAATATGATATTAAAACAGTACTTGTTTCAAATGGATATACAAGTACTAATACATTAAAAGAATTAGTTAATTATGTTGATGCTGTAAATATTGATATAAAAAGTATGGATAAGGATTTCTATAAAGAGGTATGTGGGGGATCTTTAGAACCTGTTCTTAATTCTATTGAATATTATTTTAAAAATAAGATTCATGTTGAAGTATCAAATTTATTAATTCCTGATTATAACGATAATACTGATAATATCAGAAAATTAATTAGTTACATAAGTAATATATCTGATAAAATTCCTTTACATTTTATAAGATTCCATCCAGATTATAAATTAAAAAATATTAAATCTACACGAGAAAAAACTATTTTCAAAGCAACAGATCTTGCAGAATATCTTGGAATAAACTATGTCTACCCAGATAGTGCTATAGCACCATCACACAAAAATAATACGTATTGTAAAAATTGTAGACATCTGCTTATAGAACGTCGTGATAACATAGTTAAAAACCATATTACAAATAAAGGTGCCTGTCCTAATTGTAATCATATAGCTGATGTTGTATTATAAAAAAAGTAAATAAAGGTGAGAGTATCTAAAATACTCCACCTCCACCTCCACCAAAACCACCACCAATATCTCCAATATCTCCAAAAGATCCAGAGTTTAAATCTGTTGGTGTATGGTTTAAGTCATGGAATGTTGAATGCATCATATAATAACCACCAAAGTAAGAGAATGCTAATATATCTGATTCTAAATAGACATTTTCTGGAATATTAATTTCTTTAAAATATCTTTTCATATTTTTAGTTACATTATCAGCACAACCCATTGCAGTTGCATATACTAAATATTTTCCCCATACTTGAATTGATTCTGGTGGATATTCTTTAATTAAACTATAATCATTAATATATTTCTTAAAATTATGCCATTTATCATAGAATTCTTTTCCTTCAGGAGTGAAATGTCCCATAATATGATTTGGTAAAAAGTACATTATTATTGATTCAATTATAAGAATAACTGATGTTATTATAGGCAAATATATTTCTGATCCATCACCTATAAATGATACAATAATACATACAAAAACGGCAAATAATAATGAAAATGTAGTAGTTAATGTTATTACATTACTTCCATGATCATTAAACAATTTAGATATTCTTGAAGAGGTTAACTCATCCCTATTAACATCAATTTCCCAACCATTTAAAAATCTGGTAAATGAATCGTAATTTGCATTATTTTTTATGTTTAAAAATGATATTAAACCTTTTTTATCTTCAAATTTATTTAAATAATTTATAACATCCATTTCATATAATTTTAAATTAGATAAATCCTTATTTTTTCTTTTAATTACTGTGTCATCATCATTTCCTATAATTACTTTATAATACCCTTTAGCTATTAAGTTAAGTAATGTTGCATTGAATGCATTAAGATTAATTGATCCTATATTACCCGTTGCTATAGCATTTACAAATACTGGTGAATCATCTGTTGGGGTATCTGATTCATATTCTGCTTTATAAGAAATTTTTGGTTCACGGCCATATTTAAGATAAATTCCTATAGGTAAAACTACAAGTATTAAATCTATTATTGCAAATAATTCCATTATAGCATTACGTATATTAATTTTATTGTAATAATCTGATTCATCATTTTCTATTTGTTCTTTTGCATCTTTATTTATAATATCAGCATTTTCACTGCTTTTAAAGTATGATTTTGGTATTAATATTCTCTGTTCTATATTTTGATCAGAATCTACATTAGTATAAATAGATTTCAATGTATTATTTTCTATTGTTGAATTTTTTACAATATCTGGTGGATTAAACCAACTTTCTGCATCACTAAAGCTTCCTGGTATTTCAATAGTTGTTGTTAATTGACCAACATCACTATCCCATCCAGAACCCCAAACAATATACTGTAATTCAGCAATATCATTATAGATTTTTACTCCTTTAATGAAATTATACTTATATATTACATTTACTTTTTCATTAGAAACTTTCTGTGTTTTAGCTTCATCTTTATAAAGCCATACTTTAATTTCAACTGATGATGTGCCATTTATAATTTCTACTGTATTATAATAACCTGGTGTTTCTACTGAAATATTTTCTATACTTTGATTGCCTGAAAGAGATATATTACGATAAACTCCATTTATAGATCCATCAATATCATAGGTTATATTTTCTGTTATAGATGTTGTTGCATCATCCAATACTGTTATATGTTCATCTACTGAAGGTAAACTATAATCTCCTGTTGCTGATACTGCTGGTGTAAGTAACATGATCATTAATAGAAGTAATACTATGAATTTTCTTAAAAAATTATTTAATTTCACCATATTAACCCTCCTTTTATATTCCATACACTTTTAAAATTATTATTAAATGAATTTTTTATAAAATGAAAAAAAAAGAATATGAAAAAATAGAATTTATAATTAAAACTCTACTTTTGGTACTGATCTTGAAGTTTGTGATGCTTCAAAGTATTCTGATTCTTTAAAGTTAAATATTTTAGCTATTATGTTACTTGGGAATTTTTGACATTTATTATTATATTTAAGAACAGCATCATTATAGAATTGTCTTGCATATGATATTTTATCCTCAGTTTCTGATAATTCTTCTTGTAATTCTAAGAAGTTCTCATTAGCCTTAAGTTCAGGATATGCTTCAGCTACAGCAAATAATGATTTAAGTGCATCATTTAATATACCATCTGCTTCTGCTATTTCTTGAACACCGTTTGCATTTGCCATATTTGCTCTTGCTTGTGTTACTTGATTTAATGTATTATTTTCATGACCAGCATAACCTTTAACTGTTTCAACTAGATTTGGTATTAAATCATTACGTCTTTGAAGTTGTACATCAATTTGACTCCATGCATTTTTTACTCTATTTCTTGATTCAATTAAGCCATTATATAAGCTTACTATGTAAAATACTAAAATTAAAATTAAAACTACAACTATGATCATAAATAACATGCAATACCTCCTTTTTAATAATTTATTATAATAATATATTCTATCATTAAATATTAATATTTAATAATGATTATAATTTATATAATTAAAAAAATACTACTTATACTTAAGAGGGAATAAAATATTATGAGTACATATAAAGACTTACAACTTTTATCTGATGCAGCTTATTATGATAGATGTAATTACATCAACTATAATGTAGATAATATTCTAAAAGAAACTGATAAAAATAAGGATTGTATATATAACGCAAGAGCTGGTAATAGGGAAGTTCCATTATTTAAAGTACTGCTTACTAATCAATGTAATAATGACTGTTCATATTGTACTAACTGTAGAAGTCATAAATACCAAAGAGTTAGAATTAGTCCTGAAGCTCTTGGACGTATATTTATGAAATATTATGAAAATAATTCTGTTGAGGGATTGTTCCTAAGCTCAGGTATAATTAAAGATGCTGACTCTACCATGGAAGAACTTATTGAAACAGCACATATCTTAAGAAATAAATATTCATACAAAGGATATATTCATCTTAAGATTATTCCTGGTGCAAGTAAAGACCATATAAAACATGCAATGCAACTTGCAGATCGTGTTAGTATAAATATTGAATCTGCTACAAAAGATGGTCTTAGTGAAATATCAAGTACAAAAAATTATGATAAAGATATTATTAAAAGACTTGATTGGATAGCTAATTTACATAGAAAAAATCCTCAACTTGCAAGTAGTGGTCATTCAACACAAATTATCGTTGGTGCAAATGATGAAACAGATTGAAGATATTATAAAACAAGTAGATAAGCTCACAAAAAAATATAACGTGTTAGATAATTATTTCAGTAGTTTTACACCACTTGAGAATACACCACTTGAAAATAGAGAAGCATGTAATCCAAAAAGAACAGGAAGACTATACCAGACAGAATATTTATTAAATAAATATAATTTCAAAAAAGAAGATATTATCTTTGATGATGATGGATTTTTAAATCTTAAAAATGATCCAAAATATGTTATTGCACAGGAAAATATGGATAAATATCCAATTGATATCAATAATGCGAAATTTAAGGATTTAATAAAAATTCCAGGTATAGGATTAAAATCTGCAAGAAGAATCATCCATATGCAAAAAACAAATAATAAAATAACATCATTAAAACAGTTACAAAAAATAGGTGCTAATATAAACAGGTGTAAAACGTTTATAAAAATAAATAACACATATCAAAGTACTCTTATATAAATTCTAATATTATAAAAAAAAATAAGTAGATAATTACAATTAATGTAAACTATCTTTCCGGTAAATGTTTTTTAATCTAAAAAACAAGGGATATAATTTGTTAAAATATTTTTTAGATCTATATATCCTCAAATATTTCCCATATTTCAGGATATTTTTCTTTTATTGCTTCTTCAAGAATTTCTGAAGCTTCATTACTTATACTAAATTCAGGAGTTGTTTTTTTAAGATATCTTAAACAAGCTGCTGATTTAGGAGACCATAAACTTATTCTTGGATTTTTTTCAACTTCTTTTTCAATCTCTTGAATTTTATCATGAGATAATGAATAATTATTTTCTATTTCTTTTTTAGTTTCTTTTTTAAGAACCATTTCTTTATCTTTTGGTTTCTTAATTAAAGCATCTAATCCTTTTCCTAATCCATTATCAGCCATTATTTTCACCTTCTAAGTTAAGTAATTCTTTTGCTAGTTTGAGGTATGATTTTGTTCCAACACAGTCAGGATCATATGTTATACACGGTTTTCCATAACTAGGTGCTTCTGCTAATTTTACATTACGCGGTATCTTTTCTTTAAATATGTATTCTGAATCTTTAAAGAATTCTTTAACATTTTCTGATACATCACGTGCAAGTCTAGTTCTTGAATCATACAATGTAAGTAATATTCCTTTTATTGGACATTCACTTTTTAATCTTGATTCTACTAGATTTATTGTTTTAATTAAATCAGCCATACCTTCTAATGCATAAAATTCAGATTGAATTGGAATTATAACACTATCTGTTGCTACAAGAGCGTTTAATGTTAATATTCCCAAGGATGGAGGAGCATCAATAAATATATAATCAAATGAAATTAGATCTTTTTCTAGTTTTTCATCTAAAATATATGGATAACCTATTTCCTTACTTAATTCTACTTCTGCTCCACTTAAGGAGATATTACTTGGAATTGAATACAAATTAGGTGTTTCTGTCTCTATTATTGATTCAGTATATGAACATTTTCCTGTTAATAGAGAATATACTGTATTTTCTACTTCACTTTTCTCTACACCAAGACTTGTTGTTGCGTTACCTTGTGGATCCATATCAATTACTAAAACATTTTTACCCATTTGAGCTAATGCTGCTGCTAAATTTACTGTAGTTGTTGTTTTTCCACAACCACCTTTTTGATTAAGAATAGTTATAATTTCTGTCAATAAGTAACCTCCTTTTTATTTTAACTATTTTTTTTAATACTCTTCATATATATTATATAATTCACGTACTATTTATAACTTATAATGGTAAAAGTTATTAGTTATAAGTAAAAACATATAAGTTGTAACTAAATAAATATAGAAAAAATATGAAGAAATTTCTTTAAAAAAAGTAAAAAAAAGGAATAATTATATTATCCACAATTAGAATTTAACACGTTTAGATACTTTATATGGTAAAGGTAATTGTCTAAATGGCATTCCATTTGTAATAGTATGAATTTCATCAGCTAAAGCATCGATACTAATTTCTTCTTTGGTATCATCAGCACGTCTGTTGATTGTAATAGTTTTACTTTCAACTTCATTATCACCGACAACAATAGTGTATGGAACCCATTCTTTACCAGCATTTCTAATCTTCTTACCTACTCTTTCTGGAGTATCATCAATATCTACTCTTACATTGTGAGCTTTAATTTCTTCATATACTTCTTGAGCATAATCTAAATGATTATCTGTAACTGGAATTATTCTTACTTGTGTTGGAGCTAACCATAATGGTAATGATGGTTTATTACCTTTATCTGTAGAAGTTTTCTCAAGTAAACTACAAATAACTCTTTCAATACTTCCTGTAGGACTACAGTGTAAAATTGTAGGATATTGTTGTTCTTCATTTTCATCAAGATATGTAATACCAAATCTTTTTGCACTTTGAATATCCATTTGTACTGTAGGATTTTCAATTGGTCTACCAAGATCATCAATAGCTGCAAAGTCAACTTTAGCATTCCAGTAATGTTTCATTTTTGGAAGTATTTCAAGAAGTACAGGTTTTTTAATATTATCTCTAACAACTTGTTTTACCCAATCTTCATTTTCATCATAGAAATCTTGAGTTACACGGAAAGCAACTTCATAATTTACTTCTAAATCTTTTTCAGTTTGAGCACACATATCAACTTGTTTTGCAAATACTTCTCTTGCATGATCATCATCTAAACATACACTGTGGAAATCAGGCATTGTGAAAGCTCTTAATCTTTTAAGACCTACAACTTCTCCTTGTCTTTCAAATCTGAAACTGAAAGTAGATAATTCATAAATTCCTACAGGCATGTTTTTCCATGTTAAGAATGAATCTGCAAGTATTCTAAATGCACCAAAACAGCATGCGAATCTTAACATTAATTCTCTGTGTTTTGTTTTTAATCTGTACTGTCTTTCACCAAATTTTGCAGCGTGTTCTTTAATTGCAGGATCTGCTAAATCATACATAACAGGTGTTTCTACAGGCATTGCTCCTCTTTCTGTTACAAGTTGATATACATAATCAGATAAAAGATCTTTTACAAGTTTTCCTTTAGGATACCATCTTATATGACCTACATCTGCTGATGGTTCATTACTTGCTAACTCTTTTTCTTTCATTAATCTTACATGAGGTGGTTGTTTACCAGTATCTTTAGAAATACCTTCTTCATGATCAATTAATTGTCTTAAAGTTTTAGTTTTATAATTGTAATCATTAATATCATAAACTTCCCCATCTTCTTCTAATATTAATAATTTATTAGGTTCAGATTCTTCTTCTATTTCATCTTCTGATTCTTCAACAGGTTCAGTTGTGATAGTTCTTGATAATTCAGATAAAGGATGTCCTTTACATGCTAATTCAAATGATTTATACCAGCCGAAAGGTACTCTTAAAACAGCTTCATTATTATCAACTAGTTCTGCTTCAATTCCTTTCAATATTTTTTGTGCTACATCTGGATTAGATAAAGAAGAACTTAAATGTGCATATGGATATACAACAATATTTTCTGCATTAACCTTATTTTGAACATTTAATATTTCTTTAACTGATTTTTCTATTATAATTTCAGGATTTTCTTCATCTTCTTTTTCCACTGCTATAAATGCTACTAAAGCATTATCTACACCAGCATCTCTTTTTTCATCTTCAATATCTTCTGCAATTTTAGTTTTACTTCTGGTTTTATAACGTAAATAGTCAGAATGTATCATTAACGTTCGCATTTTTAATTATTCCCCCAATTCTTAATGATAATATTAATAATAGTAACGTTTTTTAAAATTAAATCATTATTAATTATTTATATAATTCATATTATATTAATTTCAGTATTATAGAAAAAAATAATGCTCCTATTATAAAAATTAAAGATCACAAAATATTAAATTTCTAAAAATATATCCATATCAGACAAAAATAAAAAAATTATAACTAATTTTCAATATCTAAAAAAATAATATTAATTAAAATATCATCATAGAATTTATTTCAATATAAATTCTAAACAATTAATATAATAAATAATTTAAAAAAATAGAAAAAATGTAATTTAAATAATTACATAAATTCAGGAGCTTTTATTCCTAAGAGTTTTAATGAATTTTTAAGAGTAATTCTAGAAGTATCCACTAATTTTAATCTTAATTTTTCATGTTCTGATCCAATAACTTGTTGTGATTTATAGAACTTGTTAAATGCTTTTGATAAACTCATAGTATATTCTGCTAAATGATGAACTCTTCTTTCTTGAGCTGATTGACGAATAACTTCTGTAAATCTAGATAATTCTTTTACAAGATCTTTTTCTTCATCTTCTAATTCATAATCACATTTTACTTCTTCAAATTCATCATAATCAGATTTAGATAATAATTTACATGCTCTTGCATGTGCATATTGTATTGAAGCACAACCTCTTTCGAAACTTAAAGCTTCTTCCCATTTAAATGTTATAGGTTTTTCTGGAGATATTTGGTTAATATAGAATCTTATTGAACCTACACCAATAATTTCTGCTACTTCATCGATTTCTTTTTCATCTAAATCAAGTCCACGACGAATAATTTCTTCTTTTGCATGTTTTACTGATTCTTCAATAAATTCATCTACTGATATAAATACCCCTCTTCTTGTAGACATTGATCCTTCAGGTAAATCTATAAATTCATAGAATACAACTTCAGGTGCTCTATTATCAGATAATTCTAATGCAATACTTAATTGTTTTGCTGCAAGTTTATGATCTGCACCAAGAACATCTAATGAGATATCACTATTTTTAGTTTTATATTGGTGATATGCTAAATCTCTTGTTACATATAAAGAAGTTCCATTTGATCGTCTAAGAACTAATTCTTTATCTACACCATATCTTTCTAGTGGTAAATAGAGAATATCTTTTTGAATTGTGAATGGTTGTAATTTTTCTAATACATTTTCAACATCACCATTTCTTAAGAAACTACTTTCCCATTTGAATAAATTCATTTTGATGTTTAAATTTTTAAGAGTTTCTTTTATTCCATCAATACAATATTCTACTACTGTTTGGAATGCATCAATTAAACGTGCATCTCCACCTTCTTCATATCTGTGAAGAATATCATCAATTTCTTGGTTATATTCTGGATTTTCTTCAAGTTTCTGATTAGATTTAAAGTAAACTTCTCCTATTGCATGATCCATTTTCTTATCTTCATCTAATTCAAAGTTAAACTTACTCATTCCCCATACTATAATTGCAATTTGACGACCCATATCGTTTACATAGTATTGAGCTTCTACTTTATATCCAGCATGTTCTAATACTCTTTTTAATGAATCTCCAAGAATTGAATTTCTAAGGTGTCCTACGTGTAATGGTCCATTAGGATTTGCAGATGTGTGTTCTAAAAGAATTCTTTCTTCTTTTTCAGGTAATTCACCATAGTTTTTATCAATATAATTTACCATTTTACTTGCAAATAATGTGTAATTTATAAAGAAGTTTATGTATGGTCCTTTAGTTTCTACTTTTTCAAAATATAACGGTAATTTTAAATTATTTTTTATATCTTCTGCAATTTCTACTGGTGATTTTTTAAGTTTACTTGCTAAAGAAAAAGCAATATTTGTAGAAATATCACCCATTTCAGGATTAGGTGGTTCTTCAAATACTATTTCATCATCAATAGTTACACGTAATTTTGTTAAGGATTCCTCAATACTTTCTTTTAATTCATTTTTTAATTTTGAATACAAAATTATTTCCTCCATCTAATATATTATCTTACTTTTTTTAAAAAAATTGAAGAATAGTGATTATAACTTTATAATTATCCAGAAGTTGGTACAAAAATATTCCATATTGTAGGAATTACTTGTTCTTGGAAAAATAAAGTCACATAACCAATTTTAGGTATTATTAAAAGATTACCTCCTAATGATAATACTCTTCCACTTATCTGATCAGGTGATACAAGATATGGATCTGCTGCTTCATTATTATCTCCCTTTATTGTATAATACTTTGATCCATTAATCTCATCTATACTAATAACCCTATGAATTACAGGATCAGGATACCATTTGGCATTATAGATTACAACATCACCTACTTCAATATCATTATAAGGATCTAATTCTTCCAATCCATAGTAAGGTGCGTGAACATTTTGTACAACTACAATATCACCCCTATAGAATGTTGGTTCCATACTTCCAGAGACCACTACATTCAAGTGTGATGCTAAAAACAATGCAATTAAAAATATAATAATATATTCTACTATGTCCTTTTTAGTTAAATGTTCTGATTGATGTTTCGTGTTATCTTTTTGATTATTTTGAGCCTTAGAATTATTCTTTTTCTTATTGGATTTATTATTGTTTGCTCTATTTTTACGTTTTTTTGACAAAAGAACACCCCCTTTTATGATTTTATAAAATATATAGGATTAAATTTATTTTAAGATAGCACCTTTATCAGCTGAAGTTGCTAATTGTTCATACTGTCTTAACCATCCTTTAAGATTTCTTTTTACTGGTTTTACTTTGGATAATCTTTCTTTTATTTCATCATCGGTTAATTCTAGTTTTATTGTTCTTTCTTTTACATTGATTGATACAATATCACCATCATTAATTGCTGCGATTGGTCCACCTTCTGCTGCTTCTGGTGAAATATGTCCTACACATGGACCTCTACTTCCTCCAGAGAATCTTCCATCAGTAATTAATGCTACGTGGAATAATTCACGACCCATAATTGCTGCTGTTGGATTTAACATCTCACGCATACCAGGTCCTCCTTTTGGACCTTCATATCTTATAACAACAATATCTCCATCAATGATTTCATCATTTTCAATAGCTGCTACAGCATCTTCTTCTGAATTAAATACTTTACATGGTCCGGTATGAACTAACATATCTTTATTTACCGCACCTTGTTTTATTACACAACCATTTGGTGCTACATTACCATATAAAACTGCAATTCCACCTTCATCTCTTACAGGATTATCAAGTGTATGAATTACATCATAATTAATATCAGTAACATTTTCTATGTTTTCTTCAACTGTTTTTGAAGTACAGGTTATACAATCAGTATTAATTAATGATTCAAGATTTTTAATTACAGCTGGAATTCCACCTGCATTATCAACATCAATCATACGATTATTTCCACCAGGTCTTATACTGCAAATGTATGGAACTTTATGACTTAATTTATCAAATAAATCAATTGTAACATCAACTCCATCAACTTCACTTGCTATTGCTGGAATGTGTAAAGTTGTATTAGTTGATCCACCTAATGCTAAATCTACAATTATTGCATTTTCAAATGCTTCTTGAGTTAAGATATCAGAAGGTTTAATATCTTTTTCAATAAGTGTGAATATTTTTCTTGCAGATTCTCTTGCAATTTCAACTTTTTTATCTGCTACTGCATGAGCTGTTGCACATCCTGGTAAACTCATACCTAATGTTTCTGTTAAACATGCCATGGTATTTGCTGTAAATAATCCTGCACATGAACCAGGACCAGGACAAGCACATCTTTCTAATTCATATAATTCTTTTTCTGACATTTTTCCAGATTGTACTGCTCCAACTGCTTCTGTTACATTGATAAAATCAACAATTTCCCCATTATGTTTACCTGGCATCATAGGACCACCAGTAATTACAATTGATGGTATATCTAATCTTGATGCTGCCATTAACATACCAGGAACTACTTTATCACATGATGGCATGAGTATTAATGCATCAAATTGGTGAGCCATAGCCATACTTTCAACTGTATTTGCAATAATTTCTCTTGAAGGTAATGAATAACGCATTCCTTCATGATTCATTGCTAAACCATCACATACTGCCATTGTATCAAATTCAAAAGGAACTCCACCTTCTGCTATGATAACATCTTTAACTTCTTGAACTAAGTCTTTTAAATGGATATGTCCAGGTACAATATCTGTATAACTGTTTGCTATTCCAATAAATGGTTTTTTCATGTCTTCATCATTTAATCCACATGCTCTTAATAAAGATCTGTGTGATGTTCTGTTAATTCCTTTTTTTATATTGTCACTTCTCATTAAATCATGTCCTTTATAAAATATGTTAAAAGTTAAAAAATTATATATTAAAAATAAATAAAAATAATCATAAAATATTTTTATACATTATATATTATTTTTATATTATAATCATATAATAATTTTATTGAATTAAAAAAGAAAAAAAGACTAATTAGAATTAAAAACTAAAAAATATAAGTAAAGTAAATATATTATAAAATTAAAATATATTAATAGAACAATAACAATTACTATTTTTTTATAATGGGCTCGTAGTCTAGCCAGGATTATGACGTGGGACTTCGGATCCCAAGGTCGGGGGTTCAAATCCCCCCGGGCTCGTACTTTTAAACTATTTTTAATAAAATTATAAATTTTTAATAAAATTGAGTTCTATTTCATTTACTCTTTAAAAAAATATTAAAAATAACAAAAATATATTAATAATAAAAATTAAACTTATAAAAAAGAACTTTTTTTTTGAGTATATTTTAATATAATCTTTTTTTAACTTAGAAATATAAAAAGGAATAAATATTATGCCATACGACTTTAATGTAAAAATAGAAAATGACCATCTTTTTATTGGAGATGTTGATGCTAACGATTTAGCAGAAGAATATCAAACACCATTATACGTAATTGATGAACAAAAAGTAAGAAACAATTACAGAAAATTATATGAAGCATTCAGTAGCAAATACGAAGATCTTCACATGTGCTATGCAGCAAAAGCAAATACAAGTCTTGCTGTAATGAAAATATTAGAAGATGAAGGAAGTTACATTGATGCTGTATCACCTGGTGAAATATATACTGCATTACTATCAGGTTTTGCACCAGAAAGAATAGTATTTACAGGAAACAATGCTACAACTGAAGAATTAGAATTTGCACACAATGCTGGTGTTATGATAAATCTTGACAGTATTTCAGCACTTGAAAGATTAAGTACAATAGAAGGAACAGAAGGAAAAGAAATATCCATAAGAGTAAATCCTATGGTTGAAGCTGGACATCACGAACACTGTATTACTGGTGGACCAAAAAGTAAATTTGGTATAAAAGAAGAAGAAGCAGTAGAAGTATATCAAAAAGCAATAGATCTTGGATTTGTACCTGTAGGTATGCATTCACATATAGGATCTGAAATACTTGAATCTGAACCATTTATGCTTGCTGTTGAAACAATGATGGATATTGCAGGAAAAGTTCATAAAGAAGCAGGAGTAAACTTTAAATTCTTAGACTTTGGTGGAGGATTTGGTATACCATACGAACCATCAGAACAAGAGTTAGACCTTGAAACATTCACAACAGACATTATTAAATTATTCAAATCTAAACTTGAAGAATATGATATGGGAACTCCAGCAATGTACATAGAACCTGGAAGATTTATTGTAGGAAATGCTGAAGTTTTACTTACACGTGTAAATACTATAAAAGAAAGTTACCGTAAATTTGCAGGAGTAGACTGTGGATTTGGTACACTCCTTAGACCTACAATGTATGGATCATACCACCACATAGTAGTTGCAAATAAAATGAATGCTGAAAATGAAGAAGAAATTGATATTGCAGGAAACTTATGTGAATCAGGAGACTTATTTGCAAGAGACAGACCTATGCCAAAACTTGAAGAAGGAGACTTACTTGCAATATTAAACGCAGGAGCATATGCTTTCAGTATGGCTTCACAATACAATTCAAGACCAAGACCAGCAGAAGTACTTGTAAATGAAAAAGAAGTAGATGTTATAAGAAGAAGAGAAGAATTCAGTGACTTATTTAACGGTCAAAAAGTTCCTACAAGGTTATTAAAATGATTAAAGAAATAGAATTTACAAAAATGCATGCATTAGGTAATGACTACATTGTAATTAACGAAACTGAAAATGAAGTAATCAAAGAAGAAGATAAAAATAAACTCAGTAATGACATTTGTACAAGAAGATTCAGTGTAGGTGCAGATGGAGTTATATTTGCATGTAAATCAGAAAAAGCTGATGTAAGATTCCGTATATTTAACAGTGATGGTAGTGAAGCTGAAATGTGCGGAAATGGTATCAGATGTCTTGCAAAATATGTATATGACAATGATATTGTAAAAAAAGAAACAATGCAAATTGAAACCATGGAAGATGTTAAAGAAGCAAGACTTACAGTTGAAAACAATGTTGTTGAAAGTATTGCTATTGACATGGGAAAAGGATTTTTCAAACCAGAAGAAATACCAGCAATAGCACCAAGTGGAAACACTGATGAATTCATAAACGAAGAAGTAGATGTTGAAGGTGAAAAAATAACAATGAGTGCTGTTAGTGTAGGTAATCCTCATGCTGTATCATTTACTGATATAAACATTGATGATATTGACCTTGACTTCTATGGTCCTCGTATTGAAACACATGAAGCATTCCCTGAAAAAGTAAATGTACACTTTGTAAATATTGTTTCTCCAGAAGAAATTAATATATTAACATGGGAACGTGGTGCAGGATTCACATTTGCTTGTGGAACAGGAACAACAAGTTGTGTACTTCTCGGTTATAAAACAGGTCTTTTAAATGAAAAAGTACACGCACATCTCTCAGGTGGAGATTTAGATATTACCATTACCGACCATAATGAATATCTTACAGCTGTAATGGAAGGTAAGGCTGTTACAGTTTATGAAGCAAAAATGAATGTTGAATTATAACTTCATTTCATCCACACCTCTTTTTTTAACTAATTCTAATATACAATCTTTATTTCATAAAATAATCCAATAACAATCTAATTTAAAAAAAAACTATAAACAATATCTTTTTAATATTTCTAAAGAAAAAATAAAATAAAAAAATAATCTTTTTAATTTTAAAAAAATAGTAATTTTATAATAAATTAACACAAAATAACTAAATTACGATAAAGTTGAATTAAAAATTCATATTTTCTTATTTTTTAATAAAAAAATAATTAATTTTAGTTATCCTTATATATACTATAAAAGATAGGATAAAACATGTTATTAAAACAACATGAAATAATTATAGATAATGAAAGTTATCTGGCAAATGTGACCATACCAGAAACTGGAGATCTTGAAGACTTCATATCTATATATGAATCATGGTTTGAGATTTCTGAGTTATTAGAAAACTATGGTTGTGGAAGAGTTAATTTACCAGAATTTAGTAAACTTCTTTTTTGTCTAGTTAATGATTGTTGGAGATGTAATGACATCGAAAGTATAAGTAAAGCCTACAATTTCGATTGTTATGACCCACTAACAAAAAAAACAATTGAAATTTTATCTACAGATATCAAAGAAGATTTAACATTTATAAACCCAAATATAAATGAGAATGATGTATATTTCATAGATCTTTATTGTGATATTGAATACAATGGATCTTTTAAAATATATGAAATTCCTAGAAAATATATTGAAATGTTAAAAATTACTAATAACAATTCCGAACAAAATAAAAGACTAGTAACATCAATTAAAAAGAACATTATTGAACCAAACAACATAAAACCGATAAAAACTGGAAACATTTACAATCTAGCTAAAAAATTAATGATAAACTAATAATACATAAAAAAACAGTCTTTTAAATAAAGAAACATGTATAATGGTGGAACAACATCACCAATAACTCTTAAAGTTGTTCTACCATTTTTAAAACTTACTTAAAATAATCTTTTTTTTTAGAATTATAATTTAACATGAACAATTCTTAAAACGACTGATAACCTATAGGTTACTATAGTTTTTTATATAAAACATTATATTTTTATAGGTTAAAATAAAAATAAATAAATACAAAAGGATTGAATATTATGACAATTGAACGTATATCCAAAGTTGGAATTGTTGGAAGTAAGAAAAATCCATCAAAAAATATTATAATACCTAAAACTATTGTAGATACTTTCCAAATAGAAAAAGGTGATTATATTAGATGGAAAGTTATAGATAATCAAATAATTATTGAAAAAATTGAATAAAAAGTGATAAAATGAAAACAATTGAATTATTTGCGGGAGCAGGAGGACTTGCATTAGGTTTAGAAAATGCAGGTTTAGAACATGAACTTCTAGTTGAAATAGATAAAGATTGTGTTAATACTTTAAAAACTAATCGTCCATATTGGAACGTACTTCATGAAGATGTTCATAATATTAATTTTGAAGAATATAATCCAGATGTTGTTACAGGAGGATTTCCTTGTCAAGCTTTTAGTTATGCTGGTAAACGTTTAGGCTTTGAAGATACAAGAGGAACATTATTTTTTGAATTTGCAAGATGTGTTAAAGAAACAAATCCTAAAATTTGTGTTGCTGAAAATGTTCAAGGTCTAGTAAGACATGATAATGGAAGAACTATTAAAACTATGATTGAAGTACTTGAATCATTAGGTTATGATGTACAATATCAAGTTCTTAATTCATGGGATTATGGTGTTGCTCAAAAAAGAAAAAGAATATTTCTTGTAGGAGTTAAAAATGGAATTAAATTTAATTATCCAGAACCTTTAAATTACCATCCAACACTTCGTGATGCTTTAAAAAATGTTCCAGAATCTGAAGGTATTAGTTATTCAGAAAATAAAAGAAAAGTTATGGAACTAGTTCCTCCTGGAGGTTGTTGGGTAGATTTACCAGAAGAAATCCAAAGAGAATATATGGGAAAAAGTTACTATAGTGGTGGCGGAAAAAGAGGAATGGCAAGAAGATTATCATGGGATGAACCAAGTTTAACTATTACAACAAGTCCTGCTCAAAAACAAACAGAAAGATGCCATCCTGATGAAACAAGACCATTTACTGTAAGAGAATATGCTAGAATCCAATCATTTCCTGATAATTGGAAATTTGAAGGTAAAATTACATCACAATACAAACAAATTGGTAATGCTGTACCAGTTAAATTAGGTGAAGCTATTGGTAAATCTATAATCAATGCTTTGAAAAATAAACCTAATAAAACATATGTTCAAACAAAATTACCTATTTAAAAATATATATTCTCCAAACCTATCTATTACTTTTTTATCATCACCAGATAAATCATCACCTTTTAATTCAGAGATTGCTTTTGGAATTGCTCTATATACTTGTTTTAAAGCATCAGGTTTACCTGTAACTAATTCATATAATTTATTTCCACTAATTAATTTTATTTTATCATTTGATTTTTTATTAAACTTCCACACTTCATCTTTAGAATTATATTTTTTTTCTATTACATAACCCCAATAAACAGTTGCGTCTGGATGTGTTTCAAGAATTTTTTCTAATTTAGTATATGTACTTTTTTTCCATCATTATTTAAAGTATTATACTTATTTTTTAGTTCAATAAATATTGTTTCATCTTCATTTTTTAAATCAGCAGCAGTTTCATCACCTTTTCCAAGATCGATCCATCCTTCTGTAGAACCTAAAATTCCTTGATGAAATTCACCTATTTTATTTGTTACTGTTTTATCATCTTGTCTTCTTATTTCAAAAGATGCCCAAGAATTAAAAGAAATATCTGAAGAAGAAGAAATATCAAAAATAAATTTAATAAAATCGATTTCATTTTTACTTTCAAATAAAAGATCTTCCTTATTTTTAAATTTATTTTCATTATCATTATATGCATCAAAAACCTTTTTAACTTCATTTAAAAATATTTCATCATCAATAAAATCAACATATCTATTCATTATACCAACCCATAATATTAATTTGAAATATTTCATTAATAATATAAAAAGATTATGAATTATTTTGAAAAATAAGTAATAAAAATAGAATTTTAAAGACATATGTTGCAAGTGTAAAATAAAAAAAATAGTAAAAATAGGAATATGAAAGAATAATTATTCTTCCTTATTTAAATCATAACATCTATTATAATTTTGATTTCTTGTTTTGTATATAGTTGCTCTTCTTAATTTTAATAGATCCTTTTTCTTAGTATCAAAATCACTCATTGATTTAATATTATCTTTTATATAATCAAGAATTTCATCTACAACCACATCTTTATGAATCCAGTTACAATCTTTACAATTCCATACATTTTTATCTTCTATCCATTTACCATTTGTTGCTCCATCACCACATGGATAGAATGGACAATAACAGAATGTACAATTTTCTTGGCCATTGTGACATGCAAAGTATTCACATTCAAGATTTGGTCCTTCTTGAATATCTCCATTGAAAAATCTTTCATAGAATTCTTCTGTTTGTTCTGGAAGTTTAGCTTCTATCTTATATCCTCTAGGAGTTATCATTTTACCTTTTTTAACATATGTTAAGGAATTACCAACAATAATTGTTGTTGACATGTGAATATCTTGATCTTTTAATTCTTTTAATTTGCAAATACTAGTTATTGTGTCAGTCCCTTCTGTTTTTACAATACCAACAGGTGTTTCAGGATCTCTATTATTTACAAGAATTTCACATGCAGTTTCAAATGGTATTACTCTTGTTTTACTTTTTGGATTGTAAAATGCAATTACCATATCAGCAAGTGCTGCATATTCTATTTTACGTTGAATTTCCTCAAGTGGTGTTAATAAGTCACTAAGACTTATTATTGCAAGATCATGTAAAGGTGCTCCTAATGCACTTGCAGCGTAAGTTGCTGCTGTTACTCCAGGTATTACTTCAAATTCAAGATCACTATATTTATCAATTATTTGGAAGTATACATTTGCCATACCATAAATTCCTGGATCTCCAGAACTTATTATTGCAACTTTATTTCCTTCTTTTTCTTTTTCTATTGCAAGTTCCACACGATCCATTTCATCTCCCATACCACGTCTGTATACTTCTTTTCCTTCTATTAAATCTTCAATATGGGTCAAATATGGATTATATGCAATTATTACATCAGCTTCTTTTATTTTATCTACAGCTTTAAGTGTTATATGCTCTCTTTTTGAACCTATTCCTATTAAACTTATCATAATATCCCTTTTTTTATATAATACTATAAAAATTTATAAAAAAATCAATTTTTTACTAAGAAAAAAATATTTTATTAATTTTTATAACCTTGAATTATAATGTATTTTTTATTATATTTAATTTTAAAGGTTTGATAATGTAAAATTAAGTAGAATTAGTTTATATTTAAGTTTAAATAAGGTAATTAAAAAAAAATTAAAAAAAAGTAATGAAAAATTATTCAAATTCTATGCTCTTGTTTTAGTACTTGTATTTGTTGCTGTTGTATTATTACTTGTCGTATTGTTTTGAGCATATTGTACTAAGTTTTCTATTGAATTGTTTCCATTAGTATTATTATTTTGGTTATATAATACAATTTTCTCTTTAAGTACTATTGATGAAGTATTTATTTTTACTTTTCCAGTAGAATATACCTCACCTATTGCTGTAGCTGTAATACTGTATGTTTGTTCAGGTAAAATTTGTATTACTCCACCTGATGTTACTTGAGTATCTTTTGTTGCTATAGCAGTAATTGTTACTGTTTGATTTCCAGTATCATCACTTGATACTTTTGCTGTCACAGAGTCTAAATTTACACTTAAATTAGTCATATTATTTAAAATAAGTGCTACTTTATCATCATTAGTAATATTTAAACTATCTTGATCATTTAAGCTTTTTTCACCTGTAAAAGATCCAATAAAATCATTTACTCCATCAATTTGTACTGATATTAAATCACCAGGATCTACCCCATCATTAGATATTACACTATATGATGCAAATAACCCAACTTCAAAGAATAAGAAGATACAAATGATGAAAAGAAGTATTTTTAATATCCTTGACATATTTCACCATTCCTTAAATTTAATAAAAAAATAAATCTAATACCTTTTTTTTTATTATTCTATTATTATGTTAATTTATTATCATATATATTATTTATAACTAGTAAAAAAAATAGAATAATATATAATTAATCAAAAAATAGTAGCTGATCTTTCATGGTAGATAACATAATTAAAAAATTCCAAAGAGCTAATATTTTATTAAATAATAATGCTTACTCAGAAATTAAAGGTAATGAAGACTATGATTATTTAATAAATGAATTAATAGAGTATATAGAAAATAATGATGATCAGTATATAATAACAACACAAACAATCAGAGAATATCAAGAAAAAGAAAGACAACGTATACATGAAGAAATTATAGAAAATCCAAAAACAAGAGAAATACGTGCAAATCAAGAAACCCCTTATGAAATAATACTTGATGTGACAAACAAGTCATATACTGATGGAGATATTCAAGATTTAAATAAATACTTTAATAGTAGATATGAAAAATTAAAAAAAATTATTCAACAAAATCCCGAATTCAAAAAAATAAATGAACTAAAAACAACTAAAACAAAAATAGATAATCTTCACTCAATAGGAATAGTAAACAGCATTAATACAACAAAAACTGGACATAGAATGATAGAAATTGAAGATCCAACAGGAGTTGCTAATGTAATTGTACTCAAAGATGATGAAGATCTTATAAATAACTCACAAACAATAGTTAAAGATGAAGTAATAGGAATTAGTGGAAGTACAAATGGAAATCTTATAAAAGCTGATGAAATTGTATATCCAGGTGTTCAAAGAAGAAATATGATTGATAAAGAAATGGACTTTTCAATAGTATTTATCTCAGATGTTCATATTGGAAGTAAACAATTTGATGAACAAGCATTTAATAAATTTATTAAATGGATAAATGGAAATCAAGGAGATGAAAATAAACAAGAAATGGCAAATAGTGTCAAATATCTTGTTATTGGAGGAGATCTTGTTGATGGAATAGGAATTTATCCAAATCAAGAAAAAGAACTCAAAATTAAAGATATTTACGAACAATATGAAGAAGCAGCACGTCTTCTTGGAGATATAACAGATATTCCGATAATAATATCACCAGGAAACCACGATGCTACTCGTCTTGCCGAACCACAACCTGCTTTAACTGAAAAATATGCAAAAGAGTTATGTAACCAAAAAAATGTTGAAATGGTAAGTAATCCATCAGTAATGAATTTAGATAATATTAAAGTTCAAGTATATCATGGAAGAAGTTTTGATGATATTGTAATGGCAATGAACAATTATACTCATGCTGATACTGATAAAATAATGAAATTATTACTTGAAAAACGTCATCTTGCACCAATATATGGAGAAAGAACTGCTCTTGCAAGTGAATTTGAAGATTATCTTGTAATGGATGAAGTACCAGATGTACTACATACAGGTCACGTTCATATAAATTCTCACGTAAAATATAAAGGAGTTCATATGTTAAATTCAGGAACATTCCAGAAACAAACAGAATTCCAGAAAATATATAATATTGTACCAACTTGTGGACAAGTACCAATACTTCATAAAGGTACAATGCAACTGTTAAACTTTGCAGAATAAAGAGGAAATAAAAATGAATAATAAAATACTCGAAAAAATAGTTAACACAGCTCATCACATTTATAATAAAGAAATGATCATAGGAAAAGCTGGAAATATAAGTATACTTGATGAAGATAATGAACATATGTATATAACAGCATCAGGTACTGACTTTAAATCATTAAAATATGAAGATATAATAAAAGTTAACATAAATGACTTAAGTTATGTTTCAAATGAAGAAAATAAAGTTCCATCTATGGAAACGAACTTACATATTGGTGTATATAAAAACAGATCAGATATAAAAAGTGTTGTTCATATTCATTCACCATATGCAACAGCATTTGCTTTTAGTAAAAAAAGATTATGTCAACAAGAAGGTTTTGGTGAAATTACAGGCGAATATATTACTGAAGTAAATTATTATCCACCAGGAAGTAAAAAATTAGCTAAACATGCATCAGATGCATTAAAAGATGAAAATTCAGTCCTTTTAAAAGATCATGGACTTATTTGTGTTGGAAAAGATATTGATGAAGCTACACTTCTATCTGAATATATAGAAGGAATAGCTAAAACACAATATATTACTCATGTACTTAATCTTTAACTGATTCTAATTCACTTAAGATATTCCAAATAAGAATTCTTGCATGAATTGGTATGTTTGGATCATTACTTATATCATCAAGTATTGATATAACAGAGCTTGCTTTCAAAGTTGGTTCTTCATCTTTACCTAAAAGAGCAGTTGAATCTTCAGCTGCTTTTCTTATATTTCTAGGTACACTTGTATCATTAATTAATTGTTCTAAAGTTCCTACACAACTTTCAAAAATTTGATCATTATCCATAATTATCACTCAAAAGATTTCCCTTTTTTATAAATAAATTTAATTTATATAACGAATATGTAAACTATATTTAAAAAAGTACAAATTATACAATTTATAAAATTTAAATTTAAAAAATTACTTAATTTATTTATTTTAATTTATTATATTTATGTTAATTATAATATATAAACTAAATTAATTAATAAGATAATGAAAAATAAAAAAGTATATTGATTAAAATATAAAAATAAGTAAAAAAAATAAAATAAAAAAAAATAGTAAGTTAATACTCATATTTAATTATTCTTTAAGAGATACTGCTATTGTAACACCATCATATGCAGTTTTTTTAAATATTAAATGTGAATCTAATCCATTAACAATTAAAGAAGTAGGCTCACACACACCTTTTACTCCAAACTGTTTCATAACAAAATCTGACTTAGAGCATTCATCATTCTGATAAGATTTAATTAAATCCATTGGAACAATTTCTAACTTTTTATCAAATTCAGACAATACATCAAGAATACCTTTTTCTTTTGCTTTAACATCAGCAGTTGCAAATAAATCAATACGACTTACAGGTATTTCAAGTGTATCACATGATTTTAAAATAGCATTTTTAACTTTTTGAGATGAAATATCTCGTCTTGCACCAATACCCATAACTAATTGTTTAGGTTTTAAAATAACGTCATGATTATCAAAAGATGAAACTATTGTTTCAAGTGTATCATCTATTATTATATTATATGAATTTTCAATATCATTAGATAAAATATAAGAATATTTTGAAGGTAACTTTAAATCTACCTTTTTATTATTAACTAAAGCTCCATTTATATATTTAATATTCTTAGAATTTTCTAAATTACAATAATATCTTTTTGCTATTGAATCAATACCTAATTTATTATTAACATCAGTTGATGTTGTTATAACAGGAGTTGCATCAATAATTGAAGATATTTTTAGTGTTAAATCATTAGCTCCACCAAAATGTCCACTAAGTAGACTAACTACAAAATTTCCCTTATCATCAACAAGTAAAACTGCAGGATCCGTAAGTTTAGAATTAACATATGGTGCTATTGATCTTACAATAATACCTGAGGCCATTATTGCAATAATACAATCATAATTATCAAATGTTTCTTTAACTGCTTTTTTAACATTTTTATGAAATTGTTTTACTAATAAAATTCTAGGATCTTCTATTAAATTATCATATAATTTATCTGATATATTTTTACCATGATTTGTTACGGATAATAATGCTATTTTCATAAATTTACCTTCTTAAAGTATTAATATTGCAAATAAAACATATACTACTAATATTGTTAATATAAATAATATTGATGTTAATTTTGTTATCTGAATAGCTTCTGATATTTTATCACTATTTAATTCTTCTTCTCCACGTCCTAGTTGATAAACTCCTTCTTTAATTAGTGTTATATTTAAAGCTCCGGCTGTTGCAGCTATAGGATAACCACTATTAGGACTTGGTGTTTTTCGTGCAAATTCTTTCATAATTTTATATGATTGTATATAATCATATTTTAACAAGAATGAAGCTATTACAACATAATAACCTGATATTCTTGCTGGAATATAATTCAAGATATCATCAAGTAATGCAGGATATCTTCCAATATCAATTAGTTCTTTTGTTTTGTAACCAAGCATTGCATCCATTGTATTTGAAACTCTATATATTACAGCAATAGTTATTGCAATAGGCATTCCAAATATTAAACCAAAAATTGATGTATAAAACAAAGGTGCTATTATACTATCAGTTATATTTTCAGTTAATGTTTCAATTGCAGCTGATGTTATTCTTGATTCTGTTAATTCTTCAGTATTTCTACTTACAAGATATGACATTGATTTACGTGCTTTGTTTATATCCTCTCTTAGTTCTTTTTGTATATCACGAACCGATTTTATTAAGAAATTGATTGAAAAAGTTGTTGATAAAATTATTGCAGCTATTATTAAATATAAGTAATTATTAATAAAGATTGCAAATAATAGAATGATAATTGTTATTATTACAAACACATAATTTGTTATTAAAATGATTAATAAGCCTGAAAATTTTGTTTTAGGTAAATAATTCTTTAATTTTGAAATTACTTTACCCATATAAATTACTGGATGTAATTTATCAGGAACTTCACCAATTAGTGTATCAATCACTACTGCTATTACAATTATCAAAATTCCATAAATTAAACTTTCATAAATCATTAATAATATTCTTTTTTTTAAAGTATATAATAGACATGTATTGCAAGTGTAACATTTTTTTATTTTTCAACAAAACAAATAGTGAGACATATATTGCAAGTGTAACTTTTTACTTTTTAAAATTTAACAAATAGTAAGAGGTATTTTTCAAGTGTAAAAAAACAACTTTAAAAAATCAAAATAGTAAGACGTAAATTTCAAGTGTAATTTTTTTTTTACTATTGAAAAAATAAAATTTTAATATTAAATTTCAAGTGTAAAATTTTTTAAAAATAAATTAAAAAGTATTACTTTATTACTTAAAAGTATTTTTGTATTACTTTTTATAATAAATTTTAAACTAAGTTTAAAAATTTTAAAATTAAAAAATAAGTTATTTTAATTAGTATTATATTATATTATTAATTTATTATTATTTTATTATTATATTATTAATTATTATATTATTATATTATTATTATATTATTATTTTATATTTATTTTATAAAATAAAGATTATTTACCTTTATTTTCATCTAAATAAAAAAATATCTAATAAAAAAGAAAACTATTTATTTTCTTTACACTTGAAATTCATATTTACAAAAAATTTCAGGGGGGTACTTCTAAAATTTTACACTTGAAATACACGTCTCACTCTCTAAAGCTTTTTATACTTAAAACTAGAAATATTTAATTATTAATTTTTCACTTGAATTTTTAATATTACAAATATAATTATACTTGAAATTAAACTTTAACACTAAGAGGTAAAATATGAATATATTCCAAGAACTTAATGAAAGAAATACAATTTTCAAAACAAAAAAATATTTAGATCATCGTTTCATACCAGAAACATTACCTCACAGGGATGAAAAAATAGAATCTATTGCTCAATATTGGGTTGAAGCATTAAATAAAATAACACCTCCTGATGTAACAATATATGGTAAAACTGGTACTGGAAAAACAGCAGTAACATTATATGCTAAAAATCAACTTGAAGAAATTGCTGCTGAAAAAAATCTTAATATTAGAATTGAATATATTCGTTGTACAGATTATAATACTGAATATCAAATCTTAGCAAGATTATGTCAACAATTAGGAAAACCTGTTCCATATCGTGGATGGACAAAAGCAGAAGTTGTAAATACATTTAGAAATTTATTTAAGAAAAATATTCTTGGTGAAGATTTAATTTTAATAGTTATATTGGATGAAATTGACGTAATTTTAAAAAATGATGGAGATAGTATTTTATATACTTTAACACGTACAGATAATGTAGCAATAACCTCTATTAGTAATTATGTTGATTTTAAACGTTTTATAAAACCAAAAGTGAAAAGTAGTTTAAGGGATCGTGAAATAGTATTTCCACCATATAATGCACAACAATTAATCGATATTTTAAGAGAAAGATCTAAAGTTTCATTTAAAGAAGGTGCAATATCTGATGGTGTAATAGCTTTATGTTCAGCACTTGCTGCAAAAGAAGAAGGTGATGCACGTTATGCATTAGATTTACTTAAAACTTCTGGAGAAATTGCAGATGAAAAAGGTGTTGACGTAATAGAAGAAAATTTTGTTAAAGAAGCAAAAGATCGTATTGAACATAATAAAATTATTGATGTAATTGTAACATTACCAATTCAACAACAAAAAGTTCTTGAAACTATAACATATCTTACTAAAAAAAGAGAAGAAATTACTTCAGGAAGATTATATGAAGTATATCAAGATCTTGCAAAAAATGATACAGTATCTTATCGTAGATTATTTGATTTTGTAAATGAATTAGAAATGTTAGGTTTAATTTCAACAAATACTATCTCTAGAGGTAGAGGTAAAGGAAGAACTAATATTATAACACTTCAATGTGATCTTGATTTAATAGATAAAGCATTAGTCTATAAACACTAATCTTTTTTTTTTTTAAAAAAAATAGAATTAAGAAAAATAAATATTATTTATTTTTCAGATTTTATCATTGTTAATACCATTTTAAACTTTTCAATTGCTAATAATGCATGTGGAATATTTGCTGGCATTATTATCATATCACCTTTTTTTAGAATATATTTTTCTTCATCAATTGTAATTTCTACTTTTCCATCAAGAACTTGAACCATTGCATCAAAAGGTGCTGAATGTTTTGAAAGACCTTGTTCTTTATCAAAAGCAAATACTGTTATTGTTCCAGCTTCTTTTTTTATTATTTCTTTACTTACAACTGATCCTTCTTGATAATTTATAATTTCTGCTATTTTATTTACATTTGATATTAATTCATTCATTTTCATCATCTTTTTTTTATTTTATTTTATAATAGAATCAAGTAATGCCATTCTTACAGGCACACCATTGAATGCTTGTTTAAAGTACATAGCATTATCTAACTTATCTACATCAAAGCTAATTTCATCAACTCTAGGTAAAGGATGCATAATGATAGCATCAGAATCTTTTATATTATCTGCACATAATGTATATCTACCTTTAACTTTTAAGTATTCTTTAGGATCTGGGAATCTTTCTTTCTGTATTCTTGTCATGTAAATAACATCAACATCTTCAATATTTTCAAATAAAGAAGATTCAACTCTAAATTTACAATTCAAATTTCTTAAGTCTTCAAGTATTTCAGGTGGCATTTGTAATTCTTGTGGTGCGATGAATATGATTTCAACATTGTACATTGCAAGAGCATAAACTAAACTATGGACAGTACGACCATATTTTAAATCACCAACAATTGCAATTTTAATATTATTAACTGAACCAAGACTAGTTTTCATAGTATATAGATCAAGTAATGTTTGTGTTGGATGTTGTCCTGGACCATCACCAGCATTAATTACAGGAACATCAACATTTTGAGATATAAAACGAGCAGCTCCAGCCATATCATGTCTTAATACTATTGCATCTGAATATTGTGATATAATTTGAGCAGTATCATATAATACTTCTCCTTTTTGGACACTAGTACCTTGTTTTTGATTAAAACCTACAACATCTCCACCAAGACGTTTCATAGCAGTTTCAAATGATAATCTTGTACGAGTTGATGGTTCATAAAACATAACTCCTAGTAATTTACCATCTTTATTATGGCAAACTTTTTCAGATCTTGCAATAGGTTCCATCTCTTCAGCTAAATTTAATATATAATCTATATCATTCTTTTTAAAATCTCTTATAGATATTATATTTTCTAAATTAAAACTCATATTCTTCCAACTCTTTTATTCTAATTATTAATTTTATAATTTTCTTCCAAATGTAATATAACCAGTGTGTCCTGCCATTCTACTATTTGGTCTTGTTTTGTTATTTTTAATTTCAAGTTCTCTAACATTTCCTTCTCTAATTTTAATATTCTTAAAACCAGCTTTACCCATAATCTTATTAACTACTTGAAATTGTTCAACGTAAGGAGTGTAAACAGCAATGAATCCTCCTGTTTTAAGAATTCTATAACTATCTTCAATTACATCACCAGGTTTAGGTAGGTCAATAAAAACCATGTCAGTTGAATTGTCTTCTTCTTCAAAACCTTCAGTTACATCTTGATTGTGTAATGTTATGTTTTTAAAATTAGTACCATCAACGTTTTCTTGAATAATCTTATAGAAATCTTCTCTTATTTCATAACTTGAAACATGACCTTCAGGTCCTACAATGTTAGCAAAAAATAGTAGACTACTTCCAGCACCAGTACCTGATTCAACAATTTTACTACCATATCCTACACCTGTAAAACCAACAACTAAACCAAGATCTTGAGGTAATAATATAGAACATCTTCTTTTCATTAAATCAACATAATCATTAATATTAGGTTCAATTACAGTGTATTTTTTACCAAGATGTGTTTCAAGAACATCTCCTACCTTAGCATTTATAATATCTTCTTTAGGTATTACTCCTTTTTCGGTGTGAAATTCTTCATCATGTACAACGTATTTTCTATTTTTTTTGTCTACTATTATTTTCATAACTTATCCCTTGTATATTATATTAAACTAATAGATTTATTACTTTAACTAAAAACTTAATTTATAATGTATTCATAAATATCTTTTCTAACAGGATATTTAAGTTCTAAATCAAAGTAAACAGTAGATTTAATATCTCCTTTTCCATTTTTTAATTTACCTTCAACAGGATTAAATGGTTTAACAGGACCCATATAATAAAATTCTTTACCTTCATCATTATTTTTTTTAATAAATAAATAAAAAGTAATATTTTCATCTTTATAATTTATAATATTCTTAATATCTTTAGATTCTAGTGTACGGGGAGTTGTAGTTACCCAACTTATAACTTTTTCATTTTTAAATTCATTAACATGATCATAATGATCATAAGTAACACAAATAGGACATCTTTTTTTATTATCTAACATATTTTCTTTAATAACATAACCATAA
>CAZHBQ010000017.1:0-20469 GCA_964530785.1 uncultured Methanobacteriaceae archaeon
GCTATAATTAGTATACCTGAATGTATGTCTTCTGAATCAGTAGGTTCTTTAGTAATATTTGTATTTAAAAAATCTCAATATAATAATGATGTATTATTTATAGATGCTTCTCATGAATTTAATAAAGGTCAAAATAAGGTGAGAGGTGAATCTGTAGAAAAAATAGTACATACTTATAAAAATAGTCTAGAAATAGAAGGATATTCATATAAAGCTTCAATAAATGAAATAAAATATAATGATTATGACTTAGAACCATGTCATTATGTATAAATTTCTTTAAAAAAAAGGAGGAGATTTGATCTTAATTTATTAAGACAATGCTTCTCCCCAATAATTTTCTTCTTTTGTTGTTCCTGTTGATTTATTGTTTATCATCCATTGTGTTATTGTTACTGTATCATATGTTGTTACTTTTGAGAAATGTTCACTTCCATTATATGTTATTGTTATTTTATAGTCTCCTGCTTTTGTTGGGAATTTAAATGGAATATATAGTCCTGTTCCATCTTCATCACTCATGTTTACTGTTTTTGATTCTCCATTGAATGTTACTGTTACTGTTCCATCAAATTGACGATAAGCACTATCATCTCCAATCATACTCCATAGGTTTATTTCAAAGTAGTTATATTTATCTGAGTCATATATTCCTTCATAGAAAATGTCTGGTGAGTATTTTCGAACAGGTATGTATTTTTTCTGTGTGTATACTTCATTACCATTTCCATTATAGAAAGTTGCTGTTAATAGATACATTCCTTCTGTTTTTGGTGTTTTAATATATGCTTCTACATAACTTGATTCATCAATATATGCTGTTGTTAGATATGTTCCATTTAGCCTGAATACTACTCGTCCACTTGTAAGATCTCCTGTTGATGCATGTATAAATGATATATAATCTGGTGCCATAATGTATGGAGTTAGGTAGTAATCATAGTTATATCCTACATTAAGTCCAATTTGACTACTGTTTGAGTTATATGTATTTGATGAATCTGAATATTTTGCTGTGACTATGTAGAGACCATAGTTGTATGGTGTGTAACTGATTTCTGAGTATCCATTATTTACACTGGATGATCCAATGTATGTATTGTTAATGTAGTATTCAACTTTTCCTTTACTTACTAGTTTAGATTCATCATAATAGGAGTATCCTGTTTCATATGTATTTGTGTATATAGTTATTGTTTCGTATGGTTCAGCTATTATTTCTCCATTATAATTAATTTCTATTGTTGTATTTTTCTTGTTTGATGGTGGACTTTGTATTTTAATTGTTTTTGTTATTTTTGATTTTTCTATACCATCATCAGTGTAGTATTTTACTGTTATGTTTTTTGTTCCTATAGAATTTGGTAAAGTAATTGTAGTTGTTGCTATTCCTTGAGTTATGTATTTGAATGTTTTATATTCTTGATTTAGATATATGTTAATATAACCATTATTTACTGTTGTTCCATTGTTACGTTTTACATTTATTGTTATATTGATATTACTTCCGTTTGTTGCTGTTGTTGGACTTGTCATTGTCATTGAATAAGTTATCTGTGTATATGTGTATGATTTTGTTATTGTTTTTGTATCATAATTACTTGATGTGTATGTTATTTTATAGGTGTATGTTCCATTTTTAAGACCATCTGCATTTATTGTAGCCCTACCATTATTTACATAGCTTAACCCATAGTACGTTTCATTAACATATAAAGTCAAATATCCTTCGTTAGTGTTGTATCCATTTTTATCTGTAACGGTTGTTACAACTTTTGTTCCATTGTCTGTTGTTGTTATGGTTGAATTTAGTTTTGCTGTTTTTCGTGTTACATTAATATATGTTGTATTTGATGCAAGGAGTTTATTTGAATTATCTCTGTATTCTATTTTTATATCATATTTTCCATAATATTGTGTTGGAATTGTATATGTTAAATTTTCATAGCCATTTGTTATGGATGTTGTTTTTACTGTGTTGTTTCCAATTATTAGAATTACTTTTCCTGTGTTTACTTCTTCAAGATTATCAGTTATTTTTGTATTAATTGTTAATATATCTTCTTTTTCTATATTTATCGTGTTTTGTGTAATTGTTATCATTGCTGGAATTTTTTTAGTTAGTGTTGTATTTGTTTTATTTGTCTTTGTTTTTGAATTTTCT
The DNA here is from genome assembly GCA_964530785.1 of uncultured Methanobacteriaceae archaeon. Taxonomy (GTDB): domain Archaea; phylum Methanobacteriota; class Methanobacteria; order Methanobacteriales; family Methanobacteriaceae; genus Methanosphaera. The sequence goes on from CAZHBQ010000017.1 coordinate 2,165, forward strand.
GATTTTATTAGTTGTAGATTGTATGTTCCTTTTTCTGGTGGTGTATTTATGGTTATATTTATTTTTCCGTTTGTTGTTTTGTATCTGTTTATTATTTTTCCATTCATTTTTAGATGTATATTTGTTGGAGTTGTAATTAAGTTCCCATTTGAATCTTCAATTGTAGCAATTACTTGTGTTTTATTTGCTGTTGTTGTTATTTGTGATGTTTTTATGATAGTGTTCTTTTTATTTATTTTTATTTCTGTTGAAATTTCAATTTTAGTATCATTATATGTATATATAACAGTTAAATTATGAGTTTTAGCACTAATATTTGGTATTGTATAATTTAGTGATGCTAAGTTATTCTGAACTTTAATTTTATCATTTAAATTTTCATCGTGTATAGTTTTACCATCAATTTTAAATAAACAATATCCATAATCAATAGTCTTATTTGCAAATGTTATATTTGCTTTTAAAGAGACTTTATCACCTATATAGGTATTGATTGGATTTATATAAATACGTGGGAGTTCATATAATTTTGATGTTAAATTAGAATTATGAAATTTATCAGAAATACTTAAATAATAAATTAAAATATCATTTTCAGATTTAGGTAGAGTTATATTCTTAAGAATTATTGTAGAATTCTTAGTTAAATCATATGTATTATTATATTGATTATTCATAAAGACTACAACAACACCAGTATCTATAGAAATATTTTCTTCTGAAATAACTTTAATATTTAAATCATGATTAGAATATGAATAATTAATATTGGTATTCATAGTTTTATAATTTATTGAAGTATCATTATTTTTTTTCTTTTGTTTTATTATTTATTTGCTGATTATCATCAGTATATTGATGAGTACTATTAATTGTTTCTTGATAATTATCATTCATACTTGTTGTATTATTATCTGTTGCAGATACGACATTTATAGTTAAAATAAAAAGTATAAATAAATATATTATAAAAAAACAATGCTTTCTTTTGAAATTCATTATATTATATCAACTCTTTATATTATTTTTTTTAAATAATTAATTAAATAATATATAAATTCAATAATATATAATTTTATAGAATTTAATCAAATATATTTAAAAATTAAAAAGTATTATCACTTAAAATATAAATTAATTTGATTAAATTGATATTTTATAATGAGTATAATTTTTTATAAAAAAAGAAATAGGGAATATATTTTTTTATTTTAATCAGTAAATTTTACAGCAGTTCCATATGCAATCACTTCAGAACTTTCAGGACCTACAGATCCACTCCCATATCTTACCATTACAACAGCATCAGCATTAAGTGCATTTGCCTCATTAATCATTCTATCTGTTGCAGTTTGTCTAGCTTCTTCTGTCATTTCAGTATATGCTTTAAGTTCTCCACCTATAACTGATTTTAGTCCTTGTGTGAAATCTTTAATTATATTTTTTGATTGAATGCAATTTCCTCTTACTAAACCTATAATTTCATTTTTTTTTTCCTGGAATATTTTCTGTTGTTGTTATGATCATTTTATTAGTCCTCGTTTTATTTTTTTAATAATCTATATAATGAAATATAAGTTATTTATATATTATGATTTTTAAATATGTATATTTTGATATATAAATAGGTAGTAAATAGTAAAAATTAGTAATTTATATAAATGGAGTTTAGTATGAATAAAAAAAAGAGGTAAGAATTTATTTATTCTTCACCGTTTGCTTTTTTTTTCTCTGTAGTTATCAATTGCAGCTTGAAGAGCATCTGCTGCAAGGTTTGAACAGTGGAGTTTTACTGGTGGTAGTCCATCAAGTTCTTCTGCTACATCATTTCTTGAGATTTGATATGCTTCATCTACTGTCATTCCTACTGCCATTTCTGTGATCATACTACTTGTTGCGATTGCTGCTCCACATCCGAATGTGCTGAATTTTACGTCTGTTAGTTTTTCATCATCGTCAACTTTTATGTAGATTGTCATTATATCTCCACATACAGGGTTTCCTACAGTCCCTTCTCCATCTGGGTTTTTGATTACACCAGTGTTTCTTGGATTTGTGTAGTGGTCTACTACTTTATCACTATATTCCATCATATTTATCACCTTTTTATTTTATTATTATATATCTTTATTTGTTATATGAATAATATTTTTAGTATCTGTCTTCGTCTTCTTCTTCTACAGGTCTTTCGAATCTGTCTCCAATGTATACATCTTCTTCATTATCCCATAGTGGTGAGATTTCTCTGAGATATGTTACTACTTTTTCAATTGAATCTACTATGTAGTCTACATCTTCTATTGAGTTTTCAGGTCCTATGGATAATCTGAGAGATCCGTGTGATAATGCTGGTTTTATTCCAAGTGCTGCAAGTACGTGTGATCCTTGAAGATCATTGGATGAACAAGCTGATCCGGTTGCTCCATCAATTCCTTCATTGTCAAGTTTTAATATTAATGATTCTCCTTCAATTCCTGAGAATCTGAGGTGTACGTTGTTTGGTAATCTTTTTTCTAGACTTCCATTTACGTATGAATCTTTGATTCTGCTTGTTACTTTTTCAATTAATGCATCTCTAATTTCTTTGTTATGTTCCATGTGTTCTTCAAGTTTTTCATTTGCAATTTCTGCTGCTTTTCCAAGACCTACAATTGCTGGAATATTTTCTGTTCCTGATCTTACTCCTTTTTCTTGTCCTCCACCATGGATGAGTGTTTCTACTTGTACTCCTTTTTTGATGTAGATAGCTCCAATTCCTTTTGGTCCGTTTATTTTATGTCCTGATAATGAGAGTATATCTATGTTTTGTTCTTTAACATCTACTGGTATTTTTCCTACACTTTGAACTGCATCTGAGTGGAAAATTACTCCATGTTTGTGTGCGATTTCTCCAATTTCTTTGGTTGGTTGTACTGTTCCAATTTCATTGTTTGAATGCATAATTGAGATGAGTATTGTACTGTCTTTTATTGCATTTTCAAGGTCTTCAAGACTTATTAATCCTTCTTCATCTACAGGTAAGTATGTTACTTCATATCCTAATTTTTCAAGGAATCTACATGTTTCAAGTACTGCTGGATGTTCTATTGCTGATGTTATAATATGGTTACGTGGGTTGTCTTCTGTTCTTTTTTGAAGTTCTTTTAATGCTACTCCTTTTATTGCTTGGTTATCTGATTCAGATCCACCGCTTGTGAATGTTATTTCATCTACATCTGCATTAATAAGATCTGCGACTTGTTTTCTTGCTTTGTCTAATGCTCTTTTTGCTTCATTTCCTAATCTGTATAATGTTGATGCGTTTCCAAATTTTTCATTGAAGTATGGTATCATTTCGTCAACTACTTCTTGATGTACTGGTGATGTAGCTGAGTTATCCATATATATTAATTTTCTTTCCATTTTCTAATCTCCTGAATTTTTTTTATGTAAATAAATTAGTGTTGTCTTTAATTTTTCATTTTTTAATTTATATATTAACAATGTTATTTTTTTAATAACTACTATTTAAACTTAATTATGATTGAAGCGTAAACAGTCTAATATTCTAATTTTAATAAGTCTCATTTTAATCATTTTATTAAAAGAACATCTATTTTCTTTAAATCTATAATAAGTTTAAATTTAATTATCAACTTGAGCAATTAATTGCATAATTTGTGCTGCTTGCATACCTGATATATTCATGGTTTTAAGAGCTTTAATTGTTGCAGTACTTAAATTTAAATTAGATACAACAAGATTTTCTGTTACATAATTTCTGAAAACATTATATTTTTGTTCATCGTTAAAAGCTCTTTTAAGTTCACCAGCAACAGGTACTAATTTTTCATCAAGTACATGTGCAAGATCTTCAATGGCTGCATTATTTGCTTTTACCATTTCAGCTTGTAAAACTTGACCTATATCTCTTTGTGTGAATCTTTTTTCTAATTCTTCAAGAAGATATTCATCTACTACTTCATTATCCTTAAAATCTTTCTTTAATTTTTTATCATTTTTGTATGTTTCTACAAAATCTTTATAAAAATTATTTATCAGATTTTCTTTATTATCAAATAAATTCTCTACTGTAGATAATAAAACAGTACTAGCATATTTTTTAATATTTTTTTCTGATATCATATTTATTCCTTAATTTAAGATATGTTAATAGAATTTATGATTTTTATCATTAATATTTATTTAGAAAATAGTTAGTATTTTGTTAAAATTTATTTTAAAAATAGATTAAATTTTGTTATAAAAAAAGGGATTTGATATAAAATTGTAATATTTTTTAGATTATATTACAATTTTGTATTAGTTGTTGTTGTTTTAATATTATGCACCAGTTTCTTCATGTAAGTAGTCATATAAGTATACTGCTACTATTGCTCCAATTATAGGTGCTATAAGATATATTGGGTAGTATGCAAATGCATTAGCTCCACTTACAAAGTAGTTTAATAACATTGGTGTAAAAGAACGTGCTGGGTTTACTCCAGCTCCTGTGTAGTTACCAATTGCAACTACTATACCTGCTAATACTAAACCAATACTTAATGCTGCATCAGCTGCTGTGGATTTTGGGTTTACTGCAGTTGCCATAATTACATACATTAATAAAAATGTTCCTAAGAATTCTGCAATAAACATTCCAACAATACTTATGTCACCGAATGGTCCTACTCCACCAAGAGCTCCGATTGTTGAAGCTGCTGTTCCTGAAATTGCAAGTAATGCTGCAGATGCAATTAATGATCCTATAACTTGTGCTATTACATATGGTATTACATCTTTTCCAGGGAATTTTTTTCCTGCCCATAATGCTATTGTTACTGCTGGGTTAAAGTGTGCTCCTGATATTGGTCCGAAAGCATATATTGCTACTGCTAAAGCTAGACCAAATGCTAAACCGATACATAACCAATCAGGCATGGTTATACCGATATTATATATACTTGAGAAAGTTTGGCCATTATTAATGAATAATGTTAATACAACTGAAGCTGTACCAAAGAATACAAGAATGAATGTTCCAATAATTTCTGCAAGTAACTTTCTTGTCTCTGTCATTTTTAATAATCTCCATAAATTTATTAAATAAATTAGTAAATGTATTACATTAAAGTTATTTGTATAATAACTTTTCATTATGAAATCCATTTTACTTATCTAATTTTTAATTTTCTATCTTCGAGTATTTAAATATAGTTTACATAATTTCATTTTAATTGAATAAATTAATTTAGAATTTATTGCAAAAAATATTTTTTTAAAAATGATTGAGTTTTTATAAATTATTTTTTATATTTTTTTAGAGAAATCTTAATTTTTAGTTTTTCCTAAATTCATAATCAAAAATATTTATATTTAAATAAATTAAATAATTAATTAATAATATTACTTATTTTTAGGACAATTTTTCCATAATTATTTAATTAAACTTGATTTTTTATAATTATTTTTAAAAATTTTTACAAAAAAATTGAAAACTTTTTTTTACAAATAATATATTAAAAGAAATTCTTAATTAATAAAGAAATACAAATATTAATATAAAATTTACAAAATATCAAAAAAATTATAAAAGGTAGGTTTATAATGGATTTTAGAAATGTTCAATTACCTCGAGAAATACATACAGGATCTGGAATACTAAACGAAGTAGGTGTGGTATGTGATAAAATACTATCCCAAAAAAATGTAACAGTCCTGGTTGGACCTACAACAAAAAAAATAGCTGGAAATAAAGTAATTGAAATTCTTGAAGATCATGGATATGATATATCAGAAGTAATTATTAAAAAAGCTTCAGAAGAATCAGTAAATATGGTTGTTGAGAATTCAAAAGATTCTTCAGCAATACTTGGAGTAGGTGGAGGTAAAGTTATTGATGTATCAAAAATGGTAGCAACAATAAATGAAATTCCATCAATAAGTATACCTACAACAGCAGCACATGACGGATTAATTTCACCACGTGCATCAATAAAAAGTGAAAACGGAAGTGTATCTTTAGAAGCAGATGCTCCTTTTGGTTTAATTGCAGATACACAAATTATATCAGAAGCACCTTATCAATTTCTAGCTTCTGGTTTTAGTGATATTATATCAAATCTTACAGCAGTTGAAGATTGGAAATTAGCATATAAATTAATTAATGAACCATTTAGTGATTCAGCAGCAGCATTGTCACGACTTACAGCAAATCTCTTAATTGATGAAGTAGAAAAAATACGACTAGGTAATGAGGAAAGTGCTGCAATAATTGTTAAAGGATTAATAAGCAGTGGTATGGCAATAAGTATAGCAGGAAATAGTAGACCAGCAAGTGGATCAGAACATAAATTTAGTCATGCTTTAGATATTATATCACCACAACATGCTCTTCATGGAGAACAATGTGGTGTTGGAACAATTATGATGATGTACTTACAGGGAGGTAACTGGAAGCATATCCAATCTGTTTTAAAAAGAGTTAACGCACCTACAACTGCAAAAGAACTAGGAATTAAAGAAGAATATATTATTGAAGCTTTAATTAAAGCACATACTATTAGACCCGAACGATATACTATACTGGGTGATAGAGGATTAACAAGGGAAGCTGCTGAAAATATAGCATTAAAAACAAATGTTATAGAATAATAAAAAAAAGAAGAGGAATGATTTATGATTACATTAATAGGAACAAGTTTAGCAAAAAAAGGTTTAGTTTTCACTTTTACAGGTGGAGCTAAAAAATGTGAATCATGCAGATTTAACTCAACTTGTTTAAATTTAGAAAAAGGACGTAAATATGAGATAACAAATGTAAGAAAAGTTACCCATAAATGTCCAGTACATAAAGATGGAAGAGTTCAAACAATAGAGGTAAAACCTGCTACAATAAGAACAGCTATTGAAACAAAAAAAGCATATAATGGATCAGTAGTAATATTCAGAAGTCAAAAATGTCAAGATCAATGTGAAAACTTTGACATATGTCATCCAGAAGGATTATATGATGATGATACATGTAAAATTGAAGAAGTTGGTCCTAAATTAACATGTAAAAATGGAAATAACTTAACAGAAGTAATATTAAGTCATTAAAAATAAATAAAAAATAGAGGTTGGTTATTATGGTAAATGCAAATATATTAAAAGATAATGTTGGAAAAAAAGCTGCTGATTTAATTAAAGATGGACAAATTGTTGGATTAGGAACTGGTTCAACAACTCATTATTTTATAAGACATCTTGGTGAAAGAATTAAAAATGAAGAATTAAATATTTTAGGAATTCCTACTTCATATCAATCACTTATCATAGCAAGAGAAGCTGGAATCAATACTACTACACTTGATGAATATGATATTGATATTGCAGTGGATGGTGCTGATGAAGTAAATCGTAATCTTGATTTAATAAAAGGTGGTGGAGCTGCTCATACTCTTGAAAAATTAGTTGATAGTTCTGCTAAAAAATTTGTTGTTATTGTTGATGATAGTAAAATGGTTGAAGAATTAGGAAATTTCCCTGTTCCTGTAGAAATAATTCCTGATGCTTTAAGAGTTGTTAAAGAAAGTCTTATAGAATTAGGTGGAAAACCTGAGTTAAGAATGGGTATTCAAAAAGATGGTCCTGTAATAACTGATAATGGTAATTTTATATTAGATACTAAATTTGATGTAATTAGAAATCCTCATAAATTAGAAAAAGAATTAAATATTATACCAGGTGTTCTTGAAAATGGTATATTTACTAATTTAGTTGACAAAGTTATTGTTGGAAGTAAATCTGAAATTAAAGAAATTGATCGTGAAGATATTTTATAATTAATAAAAGGTTTTGGTTGTTATGAAACAATGTATGGATTCAGAAAATTTACATAGACGTCTTCGTAAAATTGAAGGTCAAGTTGCTGCTATTGATCGTATGATTGAAAAAGATATTCCTTGTGAAGATGTTTTAATGCAGGTAAATGCTGCAAAATCTGCTCTTACTAAAGTTGGTAGTATTATTTTAGAAGGTCATATGAATCATTGTGTAAAAGATGCTATTGATAAGGGAGATAGTTCTGAAGCTATTGAGGATTTATCTAAAATTATTGATTATTATTCAAGAATTTAATTTAATCTTTTATTTTTTTTATTTTACTTTATTATTTTTTGTTTAATCTTACTTTTTTGTTCATTAGATTTATATAGTATATTTTATATAATCATAATTATACCTATAGGGGTATAGGTATAATATTGTATTTTTAATATTATTCAAGAAAAAGAAGATAAAAATATAAAATTCTTGAATTGTTTTTTAAGTCAAAAGGAGTAAAAAATATGAGTAATATAATTTAAAAATTGGAAATGCAGTAGAAAAAGCAAGTGTATATTTAATAATCTTAATAATAGTGATTTTCTTCATATTTATAATATATAAAGCAATAGTAGGTATAATTTAGAAAAATTGAATTAGATTAAATAATATATTATTTAGATGGTAGTTTTGAACTAATTTTATTGTTAATTTTAATTAAAATGGATAAATACTTAAAAATTCTTAATATTATATTTTTAAAAATAAATACCTTTAAATAGTAATTATTTTATATTATTTATTATACCTAAAGGGGTATAGGTATTGTTCAATGAAGATTGTAACAATCAAGTATAAAGAAGATCATTATAAATTACTTGAATCATCTAAAAAAAGAAAAAATATTAAAAAATAATGAGAGGTATATAAAAATGAAAAAAATATTATCAAAAATTGGAAAAGGAATCATGCAAATAAGTGTAGCAGCAATCATGTTAATTGGTTTAGTTTACTTAAGAATATATGAGATCAAACCAAGTTATATACCAAAAGGGAACATTCATTAAACAATATTTTTTTATACAAAATATGGTACCTATAGGGGTATATGTATAATTTTAAAAGAAACATACCATTCAAAATTACAATAATATAATTATAAATTACTTTAGAATAAAAAAAACAATGGATTGATGTAATATGAAAAAAATAATAAAAAATATATTTCAAGCAATAGGACAAATATGTGTAGGTTTTGTCTTATTAATGGTTGTAATATATTTACACATATATGAGTTAAATCCATTTTACACACCAAAAAGATAAAAAACCAAAAATGGATTTCAAAGAACTAAAATACTAGGTAAGTATTTTTTTAAAATTTAAATAGTCAAAACTATAAAATCTAACTATAATCTAGATTTTAATCTATTAAATTCTTTTTTTATAACTATATCTTTAGAATATATTTTAATTTTCAACATTTTATTTCTATTTTTAAAAAATTAAATTATAAAAGATTTAATCTTCATATAAATCTCTAAGTATTTTGATTTCATTCTTATATCCTTCAACATCATTAGGAGTTTCTAAATAGAATGGTAATTCTCTTAGTTTTTCATGGTTAATTATATTACCTATAGCTTCAAGACCTATTTTTCCTAAACCAATTTTTTCATGTCTATCTTTATGACTGTTTAAACCATAGATACTGTCGTTTAAATGTATAGCTTTAAGACGATCTAATCCAATAACAGTATCAAATTCATCAAGAACACCATCAAGGTCATTTACTATATCATATCCACCATCATATATATGGCAAGTATCAAGACAAACACCTACTTTATGATCTAGATCAATTTTTTCAATTATTGCTTGTAATTCTTCGAAGTTTCTTCCAATTTCAGTACCTTTTCCAGCCATTGTTTCAAGTAGTATTGTTGTTTTTTGATCTTCACGAATTAATTTATTTAAAGCATCAGTAATTAGTTCAATACCTTTTTCTACTCCTTGTTGAACATGACTTCCTGGATGAAAATTATACATATTATTCGGTAGTTGATCAAGTCTTTTCAAATCATCTTCAAATATTTCATAAGCATTATTACGTGTTTTTTCAGATTTTGATGCTAAATTAATAATATATGGTGCATGGGCAAGAATAACATCCATTGTTGTATTATTCATCATTTCTTCAAGTTTTGATACATCACTTGGATTTAATGCTTTTGCTTTTCCACCTCTAGGACTTCTTGGAAAGAATTGGAAAGTATTTGCATCTATACTTAATGCTTCAAGTCCTATATTTTCAAATCCTTTATTAATTGATAAATGTGCTCCTATTGTAAACATATTTTTGCTCCATAATTTTAAATTAGTTATCTATTTCTTTATTTTTTCAATTCTATTAACATATTAATACTATTAAATATATATCTTTATATAATAATCAAAGAGGATTTTTATGGAGACCAATCGAATTTTAGTAACAGGTGGATCAGGGTTTATAGGAACAAACCTGGTCAATGAATTACGTAGTAGAGGACATGAAGTTGTTGCAGCTGATTTATTAAATAATGATCGTGAAGATTATGTACGTACTGATGTAAGATATTATAGACAAATTGAACGTACTTTTGAAAATGAAGGTCCTTTTGACTATGTATATCATTTAGCAGCAGAATATGGTCGTTGGAATGGTGAGGCATATTATGAAAATCTATGGCAGACAAATGTTATAGGTACAAAAAATATGTTAAGATTACAAGAAAAAAATAAGTTTCGTATGATATTTTTCTCATCTGCTGAAGTTTATGGAGATTATGATGGAGTAATGTCTGAAGATGTTATGGAAAATAATCCTATAAAAGATACTTATCAGATGAATGATTATGCTATAAGTAAGTGGGATGGAGAATTAATGTGTATGAATTCTGCTAAGATGTATGATACAGAAACTGTTCGTGTTCGTCCTGTAAATTGTTATGGTCCTGGAGAAAAATACACACCATATCGTGGTTTTATACCAAAATTTACTTATTTAGCTTTACATGATAAACCATACACTGTTTTTGAAGGTCATAAAAGAATTATTGATTATGTAGGAGATACTGCTCGTACATTTGCAAATATTGTTGATAATTTTATTCCTGGTGAAGCTTATAATATTGGTGGAAATCAAGAATGGGAAATGGATATTAAGGAATATTCTGACTTGGTTTTAGAAGCTACTGGTCGTGATGATAGTCTTGTAACATATGAAAAAGCTGAACCTTTCACTACTAAGGTTAAAACTATTGATTTTTCTAAGTCTATACGTGATCTTAAACATGATCCAAAGGTTAAACCTAAAGAAGGGATTAAGAAAACTGCTGAATGGATGAAATGGTATTATCGTTTAGATTAATTTCTTTTTTTTATTATATTTTTTTAGTTTACTTTTTTTTATATTCTATTTTTTATTAAAGATTATTTTATTTTTTATTATAGTATTTTGAAATTTTTGAGGATACTTTTATATAGTATGATGTTAAGATATTTTAAATAAGATAACGTTGTTATATAACAATTGTTATCTACGGATAGGAAAATGATAAAAATTTTCTCTCTGTCAAAAGAGTCATACAAAAGTTGGTTATGTAATACTCTAGCAAAGTAAATTCTATACATACAATTCTTGTCCCTCAACAAGAAGAACTTTTTGTAAAAACACACTAATTTTTTGACAGCCTTTGACTCATAGGTTTATGATCAAACTAGCTTATGCTAGGATGATTGTTTATTTATTTAAAAATAATTTGGTTAGACAACTTTTATTGTTTATGTAAAATTATAACAATTGTTATATTTTTCATATTGCAGTAAAATTTGATTAATTAACAACATACATGCACACCTATTATTTATTTTAATTCCTCAACTAAAATCAATAATAAAATGTAATAAAATATAACAATTGTTATATTTAATTAAAAATCACACTAATCAAAAAAACAACACACACATCAAAAAAAAATTTAAGACATTTAATAATAAGGTGATTGAATATGAGTCCAGAAGGAAATCATAACGGTGGATGCCCACATAAGAAAAGCGATCAAGGAACATTCAAAATAAGTCCTTGCAAAAGAAAAAAAATTAAAAAGATTTTAGGAATTGATCTTGAAAACAAACCAGAAGTTCAAGAAATCGATTTAGATAAAATAACCAGTCCAAACAGAGAACAAAGAGCAAATGGGACTAACATATACTATGGTAAAGCATCAAAACTTCTAGATGATGCAGTAAATTCCAATGTAAAAATGAATGAAAGAAAATTCCAACAATCAGGTGGATATGTATTAAACTTCTATTTAGCAGTAAGAGTAAGTACAATAAGAGATGCAGTAGTAATATTTAATGCACCAGTAGGATGTTCCTCCTCAGCATTAGGATACAGAGAATTATTCAGAGGAGTACCTGAAGAATTAGGAAGACCAGGAAAATATAAATTAAACTGGATGACAACAAACCTCCAACAAGATGATGTAGTATATGGAGCAGGAGAAAAATTAAGAGAGACAATCCTCGAAGCTGAAGAAAGATACCACCCAAAAGCAATATTTATACTCACATCATGTACAACAGGAATTATTGGAGAAGATATAGAAGGAACAGTTGATGAAGTACAACCAGATGTAGAAGCAACAATTGTACCAATTCACTGTGAAGGAGTAAGAAGTAGACTTGTACAAACAGGATATGATGCATTCTGGCATGCAGTATTAAAATACTTAGTAAAAGAACCAGAGAAAAAACAAAAAGATCTTGTAAACGTAGCAAGTATGTTATCATACACCTGGCAAGATAGACTTGAAATTGAAAGATTACTTGGAAAACTAGGTTTAAGAGTAAATTTCATACCAGAATTCGCAACCGTAGAACAATTCGAAAAATTATCAGAAGCAGCAGTAACAGCACCAATCTGTCCTACATACACAGATTACTTATCACGAGGACTTGAACAAAAATTCGGAGTACCATACTTCTTATACCCAACACCAACCGGATTCCAAAACACTGACGAATGGTTAAGACAAATCGGAAAATACACAGACAAAGAAGAAGAAGTAGAAGAATTAATCAAAGAAGAACATGCAAAATGGGAACCAAAATTAAATTCAATCAAACAAGAATTCCTTACAATAGCACAAGAACGTAAAAACGGAGAAAAATTACAAGTACTTGGAGCATTAGGACAAGGAAGACTTGTATCACAAATGCCATACTTTGATGAATTAGGTTTATCAACTCCAGCAGCAATGGCACAAGATTTCGATGAATTATTAATTGATGAATTAGCAGATATCATTGAAAGAAATGGGGATTTCAACATAATGGTAAATACTTTCCAAGCAGCAGAACAAGCTAATGTAACATCCAATATAAAACCAGATCTTACATTAACATGTCCATTCCAAGGAGGAAGCTGGAAACGAGATACACAAGTAACAAGAATTCACTCATTAAGAGGAGATCCAGCACCAGAAAGTGCACAATCAGCATACTCAGGAGCAGTAGCATTCGGAGAATTCTTACTACGTGCATTTAAAAACAAAGCATACCAAAAAACTTTAGCAGAAAAATCAAAACCAGCATATAAAGATTGGTGGTATGAACAAGAAGATCCATTATACTTTGTAGAAGGACAAAATGATGAGAATAAAGGAATTTCCAAATAAAAAAAATAATTAGGAGTTGAGAACTTGGTAGAAAATTCAGAAAAAATTAAAGAAACAATTGAACAAGGAAAATATCACTTAGACCCAAAAATAAGTGATGTTGAAAGAAATTCAGTTGAAGCACCAAGATATGGATGTGCACTTGCAGGAGTATATGCAACAGTATTAGGATTAAATAATGCAGTACCTATATTACATTCAGGAGCAGGATGTGGAGTAGGAAACCTCTTCGGAACATTATATGCTGGTGGAGAAGGATGTGGAAGAAACGAAGGGGGAACAGCAACCCCTTGTTCCTGTCTTGTAGAAGAACACGTAATCTTAGGTGGAGAAGAAAAATTAGACAACTTAGTAAATTCAACAATTGAACTTTTCAATTCAAACTTCTATGTAGTAATATCAGGATGTGTACCATCACTTATTGGTGACGATGTAGAAAGTGTAGTGGAAAACTACCAATATGAACATCCAATTATCCATGTAAATGCACCAGGATTTAAAGCACATTCATTTGAAGGATATAATTTATTCTTTGATTCATTAATAGAAAGTGATATTCTTGAAGAACAAGAAGTTGATGAAAGAACAGTAAACATCTTAGGAGTAGTACCATATAATCACGTATTCTGGAAAGGTGATTTATATGAAATTAAAAATTTATTTGCAGCTTTAGGTATAAAAGCAAACATAATATTTGGAGATGGAGATGGATTAACAAATCTTAAAAATATACCAAAAGCAGCACTTAACATTGTATTAAATCCATGGAGTGGAGTAAGAGCAGCAGAACAATTAAAAGAAAAATTTGGAACACCATTTATAACATTCCCTGGAATACCAGTTGGTGCAAAACAAACATCATCATTCCTATACAGAGTATCAGAAAAATTAAATCTTGATCCTGTAGAAGTAGATAACTATATAACAGAAAAAGAAACCTGGTATTACAATTTATTTGAATACCCTGGTGATGCAGTAATATTATGTCGTCCAAACCAATACTTTGCTGTTGTAGCAGATAGTGCATATGCAATAGGTTATACTAAATTCTTAACAAATGAATTAGGATACCTTCCGGACATTGTACAAATAACAGACAACCCACCAGTAGAAGTAAGACAGAAAATAATTGATGAAATAAATAATTCATTAGAATCTACAATTAAACCAGACATAGTATTTGAATCAGATACCTATAGAATAAGAAATAACTTAAAAGACAGACCATTTGCATTCTTACTTTCAAGTTCACTTGAAGAACCAACATCACTTGAAGAATTTGGAGCATGTCATGTAAATGCAGCATTCCCAATATATGGAAATTCAGTACTTGTAAATCACTATGGTGGATATTATGGTGGATTAACCTTATTTGAAGATTTAGTATCAACATTTGTAGGTCCATTATAATTAAAATGTAACATAAGAATATTAAAAAATTAAAAAAAATCATAAAAAATATAAAATTTAAGAAAAAATTAACAGGAGCATGTGAGAAGATGAGCGTAAAAAAACAAATAGCAATATATGGAAAAGGTGGAATTGGAAAATCAACAACAACATCAAATTTATCAGCAGCATTATCAGATTTAGGATATAGTGTAATGCAAGTGGGATGTGACCCAAAAAACGATTCAACAACCACCTTAAGAAAAGGAAAAAGTATACCAACAGTACTTGATACAATAAGAGAAAGAAGTGGAAACTTTGATAATATAGTACATGAAGGTTACAATGGAATATATTGTGTAGAAGCTGGAGGATCTGAACCTGGTGTGGGTTGTGCAGGTCGTGGAATTATTGCAGCTATTGAATTACTTGATAACAATGGAATTATAGATGACTATGATCCTGATATAATTATTTATGATGTATTAGGAGATGTAGTATGTGGAGGATTTGCAATGCCTATCCGTAAGGGAGTAGCAGAACAAGTATATACTGTAACCTCATCTGATTACATGGCAATATATGCTGTAAACAACTTATTTAAAGGAATTCTCAAATACTCAAACAAAGGAGGAGCACTTCTTGGAGGAATTATTGGAAACTCAATTAAAAATTCAACACAACAAGACATGATCAATGACTTTGCTGATCAAACAGAAAGTGATGTAATTAACTTTGTACCAAGATCATCAACAGTAACACGTTGTGAATTAGATGGAGTAACAACAATAGAAGGAGCACCAGATTCAGCACAAGCAGAAGTATACAGAGAATTAGCAAGAAGCGTAATTGAAAATAAAAATACAATAAAACCTAAACCATTCTATGGTGATGACTTATCCGCATGGGCATCAACATGGATTAATAAATTATTATTAAATGAAAAAGTAGAAAGAGATAATATTCAATTTGATGGATCCGGAATATAATTCTGATAATAGAATATAATTCTCACATCACCTCCATTTTATAAACAAAAGTCCTATAATATAAAATAAAAAAAGTATATAATCACTATAATATAAATAATTAAATCACTAAAAAAAATATTAAAAAGTATAGATAGATTACAATTAATCATAATAATAAAAAATTTAACGGGAGTGAAAGGTTATGGTAGAAAATAAGGAATCTAATTTTTCACATATAACAAAGTTACATCCATGTTTTAATGAGAAAATACATGATAAAGTAGGAAGAATACACATACCAATAGCACCAAAATGTAACATACAATGTGGATTTTGTACAAGATCATTAAATAAAACAGAAAATAGACCAGGTGTAGCATCAGGTATAATGACAATAGATGAAGCTATAGAACACATAAGAAAAGTAACAAGTGATGATCAACCAATAAATGTAGTAGGAGTAGCAGGACCTGGTGATTCATTAGACAATGAAGACACATTAAAACTATTTAGAAAAGTTGGAGAAGAATTTCCAGAAATGATTCTATGTATGAGTACAAATGGATTATTAGTACCAGATTATGCAGATGAAATAGCAAGAGCAGGAGTAAAAACAGTAACAATAACAATAAATGCTATAGATCCAGAGATAGGAGTACAAATATATGATAATATAGAATACCATGGAAAAGTTTATCATGGAAAAGAAGGATTTAATATACTACTTGAAAATCAGTTAAAAGGAGTAGAATTGTTAGCACAAAGAGGAGTAGTAGTAAAAGTAAACAGTGTATTAATTCCTGGATTAAACGATGAACATATCATAGACATAGCAAGAGAAGTAAAATATCGTGGAGCTTCACTCATGAATGTTTTACCATTAATACCACTTAATAAATTTAAAGGATACTCAAGACCTGGATGTGGAGAATTAAGTGAAGTACGTGAAAAAGTAGAAGAAGTAATTCCAGTATTCAGAGCATGTACTCAATGTAGAGCAGATGCATTTGGAATACCAGGAAAACAAGGTCAAGATTTTGCATTAGGTGTAACACCTAATAGTCACTACTAGAAAATAACAATTATAACATAACCTTCCATTTATTTTATTTTTTTTATGAAATTTTATTAATTGCATCATTAATTTTAAGTCCAATTATTTCTTTACTATAATTTTTAGATTGTGTATAACCTTCTTCTTGTAAGGATTCATATAATTCTTTATCATTTAATAATTCAAGAATCCTTCTGCTTAATTGTTCATAATTTTTAGGCTCATAAAATAA
The DNA here is from genome assembly GCA_964530785.1 of uncultured Methanobacteriaceae archaeon. GTDB lineage: Archaea > Methanobacteriota > Methanobacteria > Methanobacteriales > Methanobacteriaceae > Methanosphaera. Next base: position 19,319 of record CAZHBQ010000017.1, read on the forward strand.
TCCACCCTTTCTTCCACTAGCTTCAACAACAGGAGGTATTTCTGCTGCAACAAATGGAGTTTTAAGAGATAATGCTTCAATAATAACAATTCCAAAACCTTCAACAATACTTGGAAGACAAAATATATCTGAGGAATTTACAACTTTCATTACATCTTCATGTTTTTCAACAAATCCTAAAAATTCAATATTATCTTCAAGATCTAATTCTTTTGTTAATTCTTTTAATTGTTTATCAAGTGATCCTGTTCCTATAATTTTACATTGAATTTCAGGTATTGTTTTTTTTATAATACTTGTTGCTTTTATTAAATCTTGAACTCTTTTATATTCAACAAGTCTTGCTACACAACTTATTGTTGGTTTTTCATATTTTGGTGATTCAACTTTTGGAAAATCAACTATATTATGAATTGTTTGAAGTTTTTCTTCTTCAATATATTCTAATAAATTATTTTTAGTATAATCTGATACTGGAAGTATTAAATCAATATCTTGTTTTAGAAAATATCTTTCAACAACTTCACCAAATATTCCTGTTACTCCTATTGTTTTTATCCAGCGTCCTATCCATACATCATGGTATCTTGCAACTATTGGAATATCTAATTTTTGTGAAACTTTCCATGCTACAGGGTATGTTATAAAATTATATCCTATTACTATATCAATATTTTCAAGTTGTTTTCCTATTTTATATGCTTCTTTCATAAAATTTAATCTTTTTATGAATGAACCTTTTTGTGTATATCCTCGTTTTTTACCACAACATATTACATGAATATTATCAATTGTAAATTCATTTGTGTTATTTTCGTCATTTGATGTTAAAACTGTTACATTATTGTATTTTGATAGTTCTTTAGCTTCATTAAAAGCACATACTTCTACTCCACCTTTTATTTCTAGATCATCACTGTGTGGGAAGTATTCTGTTATCATGCATATATTCATTGTAATCATTCTCCAAGTTAGTTAAAAAAAAGTATTAAAGAAGAGGGTGATTATTATAAAATCATTCATTGATTTTCTTTTTTAATGTAGTAATTTAATTGATCTTTAATTATATCAGATACTGAATGTTCTACTTTCCTAGACTCTCTTGCTTCTAGCACTGTTTGAATGCCGCTTATTCTGGGTAGCCCAGCGTA
>CAZHBQ010000017.1:20479-26394 GCA_964530785.1 uncultured Methanobacteriaceae archaeon
CCTAATTTTTGTATTTTTGATGTATCTGAGAATAATATAGGTACTTCTGCTGGTCTAAATCTTGCAGGATTAAATTCTACTTTAATATCTTCATCATCTGTTTTTACAATAATTCCTTTATCTTGTATAGTATATTCTATTTGATCATTAAGAAGAAGTGAATCTACTTTTGTTTTATCAAATGATACACCACAATATTTATCTTTATTAATTTCTGTTGGATCTTCTACAACTTTATCTCCATTAAATGTACTTATGGAATTAATTGTTTTTCCTGCCTCTTCTAAACTTAATATAATATAACTTAATATTGAATTTGTTCTCATTGATCCTTGATTATATACATCTCCACTTTTACCTTTCTGTGCAAGTGTGAGATATCCATTGATTATATCATCAACATGTGTCCAATCTCTGAAAGCATTAACATTTCCTATTGTTATTTTATCAGTTAATCCCATTTTTAGTTGCATAACTTGATTTGTAACTACTGATGTTACAAACATTTTTCCACGTCCTGCACCTTCATGGTTAAAAGCTCTTGATACAACAGTATCAATACCATATGAATGATAATAATTTCTTGATAAGAAATCACCATATACTTTTGAAACTGCATAAGGACTCATTGGTCTTAAAGGATTAGTTTCAGATATTGGTAATTCAGTTGTTTGTCCTTCTTTTAAATCAGGAAAAATTGATCCATACTCTTTCATTACTCTATCATATTGCTGTTTTGATGAAATTACAAGACCATATTCTTCACTTGATCCAGCAAACACCATTCTTGCATCACAATTTTTTATTCTCATTGCTTCGAGTAAATTATTTGTTCCTTTAGAATTATTTTCTTCAGTATCTGTAGGATTTTCAAATGATTGTGGTACAAATGATTGTGCTGCTAAATGGAAGATATAATCAGGTTCTGATCTATCAATAGCATTAGCAACTGAACTTATATCTGTTAAATCTCCAGTAATTTCAGTAATATTATCTTTAAGTTCATGGTTAATTATATTTTGTGGAGTAGAACCATCACTTCTACGTCTGATAAGTCCATAAACATTACTACCTTCTTTTAACAGTCTTTCTGCTAGGTATGAACCTACAAATCCACTTATTCCCGTAATTAATATGTTTTTATCTTGAAAATTCATAGAAATTTTTTCCTTTTATTTAAAATTAAATAAATTTATATTAATATTAAATTTATTTTTTATACTTTTTAAATATTCTTTTTTAAAATGTTTTTATCTTAAATAATTAAATATAATAATCTCAATTTTTAAATATATAAGTATAAATAATAACATGTTTAAATACAAAAAACTTAATTTGTTATTTTTTTAAGGGGAGTTGTATAGTTAAATGAGTATTGCTGTTTTATTACCTGCATTTAATGAAGAAGTATCTATTGCAAGTATGGTTATATTATCATCAAAATATGCTGATGAAGTTATTGTTATTGATGATGGAAGTTCTGATAGAACATCAGAATTATCTGCTGATAGTGGTGCAACAGTTTTACGTCATACAACAAATAAAGGTAAAGGTGCTGCATTAAAAACTGGTTTTGATTATGCAAAAAATCATGATATTATTGTTACAATTGATGCTGATGGTCAACATAATCCTTCTGAAATATTAGATGTTATCAAACCAATTCAAGAAGGTAAAGCAGATGTAGTAAATGGAAGTCGTTATATTAATGGACATGATAAAAATACTCCAAAATATAGGCGTGTAGGTCAAACAGTACTTGATTCTGCAACATATATGGCTTCTGGAGTAAAACTTACAGATACACAGAGTGGATTCAGAGCTTTTTCATCAGATTCAATAAAACATTTTAATTTTGATCCTGATGGTTTTGGAATTGAAAGTGATATGTTAATTGAAGCAGCGAATAAAAATTTACGTATTCAAGAAGTTGAAATAACGGTTAGATATGATGTATATACAACAACAGATAATCCTATAGTTCAAGGTTTAAGTGTTCTTATGAGAATACTTGAAATCATGAGATTTAATAGGCCATTATATTTCTATGGAATTGGTGGGGTTATAGTTTTATTCTTTGGTTTATTGATATTATTAACATTAAATTTAACAAATTATGCAAGTAATATTTATTTAACTGCAATAGGATTATGTGTTGTAATTGTAGGTATTATTCTATTTATCTCTGGAATAATTACTGATACAATGGCTCATTCAAAAAAATATTAGATTAAGTCTAGTTTTTATTAAATAAATTATATTATTAATTAAAAATAAAAATTAATAATATTAGACTATAAATATTGTTTTAAAGTAAGATGGAATGATTTAGAAATGAATTTTGATGAATATAAAGGAAAAGTAATTTTTATAGGAGCAGGACCTGGAGCTCCAGATCTTATAACGGTTCGTGGTGCAGAAGCAATAAAAAATTCTGATGTAATTATATATGCTGGTTCTCTTGTTAACCCAGATATTCTTAGTATTGCAAAAGATGATGCTAAAATATATGACAGTGCTAAAATGAATTTAGATGAAATTATTGATGTTATTAAAAAAGCTCATGATGAAGATAAAATAACAGCAAGAGTTCATACTGGTGATCCTTCTATATATGGTGCAATTGCTGAACAAATTAATCAATTAAAAGAATTAGATATTGGATATACTATAATTCCAGGGGTAAGTAGTTTATTTGGAACAGCTGCTGCTCTTGAATCACAATTAACTTTACCAGAAGTATCTCAAACAATTATTATTACAAGACCTGAAGGAAGAACACCAAAACCATCAAAAGAAGCTTTATGTAAACTTGCAGAACATAATGCTACAATGTGTATTTTCTTAGGAATTCACATGATTGAAGATGTTGTTGCAGAACTTGTAAAAGAATATTCTGAAGAAACACCTGTTGCAGTAGTTAAAAAAGCAACATGGCCTGATCAAGAAATTGTTAGAGGAAATCTATCAAATATTGCACAAAAAGTGCATGATGCAGGATTTACAAAAACAGCTATGATTGTTGTAGGTGATGTTTTAGATCAACAAAGTGGAGAACAATCCAAACTTTACGATCCTAAATTTGCACATATGTATAGAGATGCACAATAAGTAGTATCTCATTTCTAACTTTTTTTTTAATAAATTTTATAATATATAATTAAAATGAGTAAATCTTTTTTTTTAGAATTTAAATTTTCTATTTTTAAAACTAGTTTTATAAAAAAAAAATAAAAGGAGATTAATTTAATTTTTCATCCCTTAAGTCTATTGTATCTACAAGATCTGGTCCTGTTGATATGATAGTAATTGGAACACCAACACTTTCTTCAATATCTTCAATATATTCTCTTGCTTCTTGTGATAAGTCTTCATATTTGTTTACTTTTGCACATTCAGGATATAATTTATCAATGCATGTTAGAGCTATTTGTGTAGCACCATTAATCATACATGATCTTTTTGCAAATTCTTTGTCAAATAATCCTACTCTTCTTTTACGTCCAGTTACTACACCATACTCTTCAAGTCCTAATTTTTCAGCTTCTTCTGGTGAAATTTCGGTTGGGAATGGTCCTTCTCCTACACGTGTGATATAAGCTTTAAATATTACAACTACTTCATCTATTTTTGTTGGTCCTACACCAACATCAGCTGCAGCAGTACTTGCACAAGTATCTTTACTTGTTACGTAAGGATATGTTCCATAGTATAATGATAATCCAAATCCTTGTGATCCTTCAATGAATACATCTTTTCCTTCATCAATTGCTTTGTTTACTTCTGCAGGAACATCTGTTATATATTCTTCAAGTTCAGATACATCTTTAGCATAGTCAATAGTTCTATTTATACGATCAGCATTTGCAGGTCCACATCCACTACCTGTTGTTCCTATTTTTTTGGATAAATATTCTGAATCTTTATCAGCTTGTGTATGTTTATCTGTGATTATAGCACAGTTAGCATCCATGAATGTTCTACCTTCAAGGTTATATTTATTTAAATATTCTAATTCGTGTTTAAATACATCTGGATTTACTAGTACACCAGCACCAATTAATAATCTTGAATCTTTATTGAAAAAACCAGAAGGTGTTAATCTTAATCCATATTTTTCACCATTGTATTCTACTGAGTGACCAGCATTTGGCCCTACTCCTGCTCTAGCAATAATTTCTGGTTTATCTTTGGTACAAAAGTAAGTTATACATTTTCCTTTACCTTCGTCACCCCATTGTCCACCAACTAATATGGTACATGTCATAAATCGTATCTCCTTATTTAATAATAATTAATTCCATACTTTATTTTAAAAGTATTTTAATCTGATTTTATAAAAATTTTTTTTTATAAATTCATATACTTTAATATTTATTTAAAAGATTTAATAAAAACTTTTCTATAATTATATTAGTAATTTTGACATCATTTCCTTATTTTTTTATTTTCATTTAATTAAAGTATACTTTTTGAAATTATAAACAATGTTTAAAAAAATAATTAAATATTTATATAATTTATAATATATTTTATAATAATTACTATAAATATATAAAATCAACAATTAATTATGAAAAATGAATAGTTATGAATGATATAGTACACAATTATTATTATAAAAAAATAACAAAAAAATCACAATTTAATATGTTACAAACAAAAAATAATCCATTAAAAAAGATTATAACACCTGAAATAGCAGAAAACATACAAAATAATGAAGAATATGAAACATATGTCATATTATATGATTATGAAATAATAGGATTTTTTACAATAAAAGAAGAATATCAAGAATTTAATCAGAAAAAATCTAAAATTTTAAAAATAGAATGTATATACATATATAAAATGTATCGATATGATGGTTTAGGAAGAGAAATAATAAATGATATATTATGGTCAATAAAAGATAGAAATATCAGTTATATTCTAGCAAATAGTTATGTTGATTCATGTATGTTCTTTTTAAAAAATGGATTTGACTTCTGTCAAAATTTAAAAAATGAGAAATTAGAAAAAAATATTATAATAATGTATAAAAAAATAAAGTAGAAAAGATTTAAGATCTACCTTTTTTACGCTTATCTCTACTTTTTTTATCTTCTAATACTCTTAAGTTTATGAAATTTCCTTTATTTAATTTAGAATATGATATTTCACTGATACTTTCAGAATATTTCTTTTCAGGATTTTTTTCTCTTAATCTTTGAATATATAATGAAATTACTTTTGACATGTATTTTTCAGTAGTAAATCTACAATCAAGTGTTATATTTTTGATTCCCATTTTCTTAATTTGATCAATTTCATCAATTAAGCATAACATGTCATTGTTAAAGAAATGACTTTGTTTATTATAATCAAAGTATATTTTAAATTTAGCCTTATTTTCTTTATCTTCTAGTACAACATATTCATCAGTTTCAATCTCAAGATCTATTCCTCCATTAAGATTAGTGAAATCATCTTTAGATACCATTATTTCCTGATTTCCTTGAACTATTAATTCAAGTTTAGTATTATAATCTTTTGATTTTCTTACTAATTCTTTTATTTCTTCTTTTGATAATTCACTTGAGATTGTTGTTACCTTAAATCCATTTTTATCTAACATTTTGACACTATAATTATTCCACACATTTAGGTTATGTGATCCATAAACATTTGTTTTAGGGAATGATCTTGTAAGTGATGGTGAATCACCCATAATAGATATATTAATATTATCTTTTTGAAGTTTCTTGTGTATTTTCATTATTTTTTCAAGATCTTCATTTGATGTAAATGATGCAAGTACCCATACTAATTCTTTATCTGTTACTATATCATTTGCTTGTCGTAGAATATCTTCAATATTATCAAAGTAATCTTTTTTATTATCATAGATAAATGATGGATCAAAATATATT
>CAZHBQ010000018.1:0-26002 GCA_964530785.1 uncultured Methanobacteriaceae archaeon
GGGTTAAGTTGGATAAGTTTACGTATTGTTTTTGATAAGTCTATATGATTTTCATTATAATTTATCATAATTTCATATGTTGTTTTAATTTTAGAATTCTCTTTTATTATTTTTGATAAAATTTCTTGTTCATCTAAAAATCTTGCATCAGTATTTTGATTTAATGGTGTATGTGTTATTGATTTGTAATCTATAATTATTGAATTGATATTGTATTCTTCTATTTTAAAATAATCATTAAGATTTGATAATTTGATGTTGATATCTATATCATATTGTTTTAATGTTTCGAGTAAAATTTTCACTTCATGAATTTTATATTTTCCTTTATTATAACAATTAATTGCATCTATAGGGTATTGTTTAATTGAATGTAATTTGTATTCTATTACTTTTTGGATATATAATGGATTATACTCTTTTTTAGATTCAGGAGTTCTAAAGCCACATGTTGGACAATTATCATTTACAGCATATACTGTGGGGTAATATATATTAGTTTCAAATGTTGTTTTGTCATGATATTTTTTTTGAATTTCTTTTGCAGTTGAGTATAATTGATTTAGTATTTTATTATCATTTGAATTTAGTATTTTTTCAATATCATTATCAATAATTTTTTTATTTTTTAAATTATTTATCATGATTTTTATTCTCCTTTTTTTTATCATTTAATTTAAGATTAATTGATTTTTATTTATCTAAACTTAAAAAATAATATTTATAATTATTATTGATTATAAAAAATAATTTTTTTGAAATCTTTTAATCTATATAATTAATTACCATTCATTAAATTTTTTATTTTATACATTAAAACTTAGAAAAGATTTATATCTTTGTTAATAAATATATTTCAATTGTAAGAATATTTATTACAAATACCGATTAGTAATTACAAAATATTCACAATGTTTAGTTTGTATTACTTTATAACAAAAAACTATAAACAGTTTATTAAATCTCCTGAAATATGATATGTGTATTAAGATACATATTGGAGTATCATATAACTTATTATCTGGGAGAATAATTCTTTGTATGAATATTTGAACACAAAAATTATGGAATGTATTTTTAGATAGTAGTTGGAGGGATGTTTTCTATTATTTAAGTTTAATATAATCGTAACTTAAACTGAATTTTTTTTCACATATTACATAAATGAATGTAAGGCACGTGGTTATAATTTTTATTTCATTAAATATTTTTACCAACTAAGTATTTAATGAGTCAAATAAGGATTATAATTGTGAAAATTAAGAATAATTAGTAAAATAATAACCCGGAATGAATATGATAATTTCATTTCTTAATGAATTTAATTTAAGAGGTGTACATATAAATGCCAACATATGACGATAAAATAGATTTGTATGGGGTAGATGGAAAACTTTTAGAAGAACAAGTACCTCTAGAAGCAGTAAGTCCTGTAAAAAACCCTACAATTATAAGTATTATACAAGAAATTAAGCGTTCAGTTGCTATTAACTTAGCAGGTATTGAAAAATCATTAGCAAACGGAGCATACGGTGGAAAAGCAAACTTTATTCCTGGAAGAGAATTGGAATTAGATATTGTTGACAATGCAGATGCAATTGCTGACAAAATCACAAAAATATTAAAAGTAAACGACGATGATAACTTCAACCTTGAAGTATTAAACGGCGGAAAACAACTTTTAGTACAAGTTCCTTCAGTAAGATTAGATGTTTCAGGAGATTACTCTGTAGCACCATTAACAACAGGAGCAGCATTAGTACAATCTATACTTGATACTTTTGATGTAAGTAAATTCAGAGCTTCTGAAATTAAAACCGCAGCTATGGGAGGATACCCTCATAACGTAAAATTAGGTGGAGCATTAACCACATTATTAGGTCAAACAAGCCACCTTGAAGGTTTAGGTTACAGTTTAAGAAACATTGGAGCAAACCACGTAGTAGCTATTACAAAGAAAAATACTCTTAACGCAGTAGCTTTATCATCAATCTTAGAACAAACTGCAACATTCGAAATGGGTGATGCAGTAGGTGCATTCGAAAGAAGCCACCTTTTAGGATTAGCATACCAAGGATTAAACGCAAACAACATAGTTTATGACTTAGTAAAAGAAAACGGTAAAGGAACCCTCGGGGATGTAGTAATATCTGTATTAAACAGAGCTTTAGACGATGGAGTAATCAGAGTTAAAGAAACATTATCCTCAGGATTTAAAATTTATGAACCAGTTGACTGGGCATTATGGAATGCATACGCAGCAGCAGGTTTAATTGCAGCTACAATTGTTAACGTAGGTGCAGCAAGAGCAGCTCAAGGTGTAGCATCATCTATCTTATACTACAACGATATCTTAGAATACGAATCAGGATTACCTGGTGTAGACTATGGTAGAGTAATGGGTACAGGTGTAGGTATGAGTTTCTTCTCACACGGTATTTACGGTGGTGGAGGACCTGGTATCTTTAACGGTAACCACGTAGTAACAAGACACAGTAAAGGATATGCAATACCAGCTAACGCAGCAGCAATGTCATTAGACGCAGGTACACAGATGTTCTCTGTAGAAGCAACATCTGGATTAGTTGGAGAAGTATACAGTAGTATTGACAACTTAAGAGAACCAGTAAAATATGTGGCTAAAGGAGCAAGTCAAATAAAAGATGAAATCTAAATAAGGAGGTTAACATAATGTCAGCAGAAGTAGAAGAAACAGAATTAGAAGTTATTAAAGCAACTGATGTTAAAATTTTCCCAGACAGAATTTTAAAACCAACTACAGCTGAAAAAATACTTAATTATGTATTAGAATTAGATGGAGTATTAAGAGTTTTAATTAATGGTGAAAGATTACCTACAGTTGTAACTATGGGTCCTGCAAAGGGAGCTCCAGTTAACCATACTGATAGGAAAACCATCAATGTTAAAGGTAATGATGTTCCTCTACAAGTTTCTGTTGGTGAAATTATTTTAACAGTCCAATTAGACAAGCTTGACGATTTTGTTGAAGAAGTCAATAAATTTCTGGAAGAAATCTTGAATTTTGGATTTACCATTACAACTGGTATATTTACAAAAACATCATCATCAGTTTCAGATTATATGAAATATGGTGAAGGATTTGAAGGAAATATAGATTCAAGACTCATAGGATTAGTAGATCCAAATACAAAATCATCAGAAACCATAAGATATATTAGGTGATTGTAAATGGCATATGACGTACAATTTTATCCTGGAGACAGTGTTATTGCAGAAAACCGTAAAAAACACATGAATCCGGATTATGAACTTAAAAAACTAAGAAATATTGCAGATGACGATATAGTAAAACTTTTAAGTCACAGAAACCCAGGAGAAGGTTACAAAACAGTACACCCACCTCTTGATGAAATGGACTTTGAAGAAGACGATATGAAAGACTTCGTAGAACCAATCGATGGTGCTAAAAAAGGAATACGTATCAGATACATCCAATTTGCAGATTCAATGTATAACGCACCTGCTCAACCTTATGACAGAGCAAGATCATACATGAGAAGATACAGAGGAGTAGATACTGGTACACTCTCAGGAAGACAAGTTATTGAAATGAGAGAATCTGACTTAGAAGAAGTATCTAAAGAATTATTAGAATCCGAATTATTCGATACAGCAAAATCTGGTTTAAGAGGAGCTACCGTACACGGTCACTCTTTAAGACTCGATGAAAACGGATTAATGTTCGACGCATTACAAAGATATGTATACGATGAAGAAAACGGTCACGTTGTATACGTAAAAGATCAAGTAGGAGTAGAACTTGACGAACCTATTGATGTAGGAGAACCATTACCAGAAGATGAACTTAAAAACATTACAACAATCTACAGATACGACAATGTAAGTTTAAGAGACGACACTGACGTAATTAAAGTAGTTGAAGATGTTCACTTCGCAAGAACTGATGGTGGATATGGATTAGACGTATTCGATAAAGATTTACAAAGTAAATTAGGTGGTAACCAATGAATACAGAGAAAAAAATGTTCTTAAAGGCTTTACAAGAAAAATTTGATGAAGATCCTAAAGAAGAAAACACTAAATTTTATTGCTATGGTGGATGGAAACAATCCCCAAGAAAAAAAGAGTTTGATGAAGAAGCTAAAAAAGCTATTGCAGAAGAACGTGGAGGACTTCCATTTTACAACCCAGATATTGGGGTACCTCTCGGTCAAAGAAAATTAATGGCTTACCAAGTATCTGGTACAGACACATACGTAGAAGGAGACGACCTTCACTTCTGTAACAACTCAGCTATCCAACAATTAGTAGATGATATTAAAAGAACTGTAATTGTAGGAATGGATACAGCTCACGGTGTACTTGAACAAAGATTAGGTGTAGAAGTTACTCCTGAAACAATCAACGAATACCTTGAAACAATCAACCACGCACTCCCTGGAGGAGCAGTTGTACAAGAACACATGGTAGAAGTTGATCCAGGACTCGTAGCAGATTCCTACGCAAAAATCTTCTCCGGTGACGATGATTTAATCGATCAAATCGATTCCAGATTTGTAATCGACATTAACAAAGAATTCCCTGAAGAACAAGCTGAAATGCTTAAAAAATACATAGGTAAAAAAACCTACCAAGTAAGTAGAGTACCTACATTAGTAGTACGTGCTTGTGACGGAGGTACAACCTCAAGATGGTCTGCTATGCAAATCGGTATGAGTTTCATTTCTGCATACAAATTATGTGCAGGAGAAGCAGCTATTGCTGATTTCTCATACGCAGCAAAACACGCAGATGTAATCTCTATGGGTAGCGCAATGCCATCCAGAAGAGCAAGAGGACCAAACGAACCTGGAGGTGTAACCTTCGGTGCATTCTCTGATATGGTACAAGCAAGCAGAATCAGTGATGACCCTGCTGAAGTAACCTTAGAAGTTATCGGTGGAGCAGCTCCATTATACGACCAAGTATGGTTAGGTTCATACATGTCTGGTGGTGTAGGATTTACACAATATGCTACAGCAGCATACACAGACGAAATCTTAGACGACTTCATTTACTACGGTAAAGAATACGTAGAAGGTAAATACGGTGGATTAGCACAAACAGAAGCTAACACTGATGTAGTAAGAGATATTGCAACAGAAGTAACATTATACGGATTAGAACAATACGAAATCCCTGCAGCATTAGAAGACCACTTCGGTGGATCACAAAGAGCAGCAGTTCTTGCAGCAGGTGCAGGTTCTTCTGTAGCATTCGCTACTGCTAACTCAAACGCAGGTCTTAACGGATGGTACTTAAGTCAATTATTACACAAAGAAGGACACAGCAGATTAGGATTCTACGGTTACGATTTACAAGATCAATGTGGATCATCCAACACACTTTCAATTAGAAGTGATGAAGGACTTATTCACGAATTAAGAGGACCTAACTATCCTAACTACGCAATGAACGTAGGTCACCAACCTGAATATGCAGGTATCGCACAAGCACCTCACGCAGCAAGAGGAGACGCATTTGTACTTAACCCATTAATCAAAGTAGCATTTGCTGATGACATGCTTAAATTTGATTGGGCACACCCAAGAAAATGTATCGCAAAAGGTGCTGTTAGAGAATTTATGCCTAGCGGTGAACGTGACTTAATCAACCCAGCTTTATAAGTTGAGTTCATGAAAGTTTATAAATGAAATATATGAAAGGTTTTATTTATATAGTAAAATGAATATATTTAGTAAGTGGAGTTCGTAAGAACCCTACTAAATATAAATTATCTTGAAAATAAAATACTAAAGGTAGGCAAGATACGACCTGTATTACCACAGGTAGACAAGGTACGATCTGCACTACTACAAAGGTTATTATATTCATTAAAATTTATATCTAAATATTTTTGTTAAGCTATATTTTTATTTCTTTTTTCATATTTTTTATTTCAAAAAAAAACTATTTTTCTATAATAATTTTCATATATTTTAATCTAATTTTTAAGTAATATTTTTTAATAATTTTAACAAAAAAAGAGAGGATTTTAGGGAGGAGAATCTTTTTTTTTTAGTAAATATATTTTACATTATTTTTATAAACATCATCATTTTCAGAGATAATATTTCCTCGATTAATAGTCATTATATTATTTCCAGTGTATTCTCTATTTTCAAATGGAGTGTATTTTCCTTTTGTATACGTGTTTTCTACATCTATTTTTCCTGTTTCTTTCATATCAAGAATAGTTATATCAGCATCATATCCAATTTTAATTTCACCTTTATTTGGAATATTAAATATTTTTGCTGGATTAGTACTTGTTAAGTTTACAACTTGTTGTAGTGTTAATTTATTTTTGTTAACTTCTGTGAGTAATAATTTAAGTGTGGTTTCAAGACCTGGAATTCCTGATGCACTTTTCCATGTACCTTTTTGTTTTTCATCTAATGTGTGTGGTGCATGGTCTGTTGCTATTGAATCAAATTCTTTTAGGTATGCTGTTGTAATATTATAATTTTTATCTCTTAGTGGTGGATTTGTTTTTGCTTTTGTTCCATAAGTATTGTATGTTTCATTGTCTAGAAAAATATGATATGGTGTTGCTTCTATAGTTATATTTATTTTATTTCTTGCTTCATTAATTAGTTCTAATGTTTGTCTTGTACTTGTATGACAGATGTGTATTTGTATGTTATATTTTTTTGCAAGTTCTATTGCTCTGTTTACCGCAATTATTTCAGCAAGTGCACTTCTTGCATAACTATAGGTTATTGTTTTATTTTCATTTTCACTATTTTCTTGTAATGTTTTTGTATTGTAGTTAACTAATGTTTTATCTTCACAGTGTAATGTTAATGGTATATTTGTATTTTCAATATAGCTAAACATTTTCTCTAGTTCTTTATTTTCATATAAGTCCATGAATATTTTATATGATGCAGGTTTTTCTTTTTTTATTTTATCTACTTCTTCTTTATTTTTTACTCCTGCATGTAATGCAAAATCAGTATATGATTTTTTTTGTGCTATTTGTTTTTTTTCTTTAAAGTTTTTTAATGTATCTGTTTTTGGTACTGTGTTTGGCATATCTATAATTGTGGTGTATCCTCCATGTGCTGCTGCTTGTGTTCCTGTTTCCCATGTTTCTTTTTTTATTAGTCCTGGATCTCTTAGGTGTACATGTGTGTCAATTAGTCCTGGTATAATTATATTATTTTTTATATCAATTATTTTGTCTGTATTTTTATCTGATGTTAGTAGTGTTTTTTTTATTTCTTTTATTGTTCCATTTTCAATTATAATATTTATTGGATTATTATCTGTTGTTTTACAATTTTTTAGTATAAGATTCCCCATTCTTACCACCTTTTTATTATTTTTATTTATGATTTTTGTTATTTTTATAAAATTTGTTATATTAGATAGAAGTGAGTTTTATTTATTAGTTTAAACATATTTTTTTATTAAGTATATTTTTTCTTTATAGGGGTGAATTTATTATGAAGATAGATGATTTTGTTGAAGAGATTTTATGTAATGATAGAAAACAGTTTTATGAGGATTTGAATTTACCATCTTTGAAGTTTTCTGGAAATTCTAATATTTATCCTATAATTGCTGATTTTACTGAATATTCTCCTTTACATAATGGTCATTTATTTTGTATGAATGAAGCAAAACGTTTACATCCTGAGTGTTTATTTGTAGCAATTATACCAGGATTATTTGAACGTAATGGTAGAGGTTTACCTTATATATTAACAAGAGAAAAAAGAGCAGAACTTGCAATAAGTTTGGGTGCTGATATTGTTGTTGAAGGACCACCTATGGGGATTATGGGTTCAGGACAATATTCTCTTTGTTTAGCTTTAATGTTCAAAGCATTAAATGCTGATTATATTCCAAGAGGTTATATTAGTAATGACCCTAAATTTAAAATAATACTTGATTATATAAATAATGGTAGAGGAGTTGCACCAAAACCATATAAGATTATTTCTATGGAAGATAAAAAGGTGTTGCTTGAAGGGAAATTAAATAATGATGATTATGTCATTGTTTCTCTTTCAAAATCATTAACAAAAATCAATTTTGATTATAAAAATAAATTTATTTTTATTCCTAGATTAGAAAATGTTAGTGGTACTAAAATAAGACAAAAAGTATCTGCTAGCGAATTTGATGATTTAAATGATATGTTACCTTTAGAAACATTAGCTATGTTAAAATCAGAGGTTAATTTAAATAGAGCTCCATTACATGATGTTCGAGCAAATAGGTTAATTTTAAATAATGTTAATACTTTATCTGAGGATCATTTGTCTAATTTAGCATTGATGGATTCAAAAACTGTTTCAAATATTATTGAAAATAGACCTTTTAATAGTGTTGATGAATTATTAGATAATATAACATATGGTTTTAGTAGTCATAGAAAACAAAGAATTTTAAGTGTTTTAGAGTCATGTATTTTAAAGGATGAAGTACATAAATATATAAATAATTATCCGCAAAAAATAAGAATCTTAGGATATAAAAATAAAGAAGTTTTAAATAAATTTAAACTTAATTTAAAAAATAATTTAATAGGAGTAATGGAATAAAATGCCAATAGACGAAAAAGATTTTATAAAATTAAATTACACAGGGAAAGTTAAAGATACCGGTGATGTATTTGATACAACATACGAAGAAGTAGCAGAAGAAGCAGGTATTAAAAATGAAAATAAAGATTACCACCCAATGATTTTAGCTGTAGGTTCAACACAATTAATTTCAAAATTACACGATGAAATTAAAAAACTTGATGTTGGAGATAAACAAACAGTAGAAATTCCTGCAGAAGATGCATTTGGTAAAAGAGACCCTAGTTTAATTCAATTAATTCCAATGAGAGAATTCAAAAAACAAAATATTAAACCATTTGTTGGCATGCCATTATCATTAGAAGGAAATCCAGGTATTGTAAGAACAGTAGATGGTGGAAGAGTAAGAGTAGACTTCAACCATGAATTAGCAGGAAAAGATATAGTATATGAAATCGAAATTGTTGATACAATTGATGATGATGCAGAAAAAATCAAAGGATTAATTGAAGTATACTATGGAAATCCTAACGTAGACTTAGAAAAAACAGAAGTAGAAATTGAAGATGGTGTTGCAAAAGTTACATTAGATAAATTAGCAGGATTTGAACAAAGATCTGTTCAAGAAGTAACATTATCCAAATTTAGAGTAGCAAGAGAAGCATATGAAAACATCGATGATATTACAAAAGTTCAATTCATTGATGAATATGAAGAACCTGAAGAAGAAGTAGAAGCTGAAGCAGAAACAGAAGAAGTTCCTGAAAAATTAGTTGATGAAGAATAGATTAATTTTTTAGAGGGATTAACTTTCAATCCCTTAACTCTTTTTATTATAATAATTTATTTTTTATATAATTTTAGAAGTAACTTCAATTATTTTTTCACAATGAATTAAGTCTTCAATAGTATTAAGAACAGTAGTTATTTTTTCATTTTCAATATAACATATAAGTTTGTTATTTTCAACGTGACTTTCAATAAACCCTTCATTATCTTGGTATAATGAATTATAAGCAATATTTGCATATTTATTATCTAAATATTCAAAAGTTATTTTGGTTTTTATATTCATAGTATAGTATCCTTTTTTTTTTAATTATTATATTAATTTTAGTTTTGTATGATAAAGTATATTATGGTAGTTGTTTATAATATAACATATTAAATAATTTCGAATTGATTATTATTTTGTAATATTTTTATTATCATTATTTAATGAAAATTAAAATAAATTCTTTTTATTAGCACTATTTTTATATAATATTTTAAACATAACATAAACTAGTATATTCGAATTCATGAAAGTCATGGATTTGATAATAAAAAGATACTATTTATTGTATTATTTATTTAAAATTTTTTAATATTTTTTGAATATAAAAATATTTTTATTTTAAAGGAGGAAAATTAAAATGGTTAGACCATACACAAGAAAAGATTATATTAGAAAAATCCCAGCATCAAAAATTGTACAATATGATATGGGTAATTTATCAGAAGATTTCCCATTAGAAGTTACATTAGAAGTTAAAGAACACACACATTTATCACATAATTCTTTAGAAGCTGCAAGGATTGCAGCAAACAGATTCTTACAAAGAACTACTGGTAAAATGGGTTACAGATTAAAAATAAGAACATACCCTCACCACATAGTAAGAGAAAATCCTATGGCAACTGGTGCAGGTGCAGATAGGGTACAAAGTGGTATGAGAGGAGCATTCGGTAAAGCTGTAAGTTCAGAAGCTTTAGTTCGTGCAAATCAAAAAATCATTACAGCATATGTAAATGCTAAAGACTTTGAAAGTGCAAAAACAGCACTTACCAGAGCAGGTATGAAATTACCTGTAAGTTGTAGAGTAGTTGTTGATAAAGGACAAGATCTTGTTCAATTCTAAATTTTAATTTACAATTTAAAAAGGAATAATAGAATAAATAGTGGATTTACATACCACGAATTTAACTAGTTATTTCCTTCAAATAATTAGTTTAATCCTTTATAAGCTATACATGAAATAAAATATATTAAGAAGAGTGTTACAATGAATTATGTTGAATTTTTTAAACAGCTAGGTAAAGATGACATAGCTATTGCTGGAGGTAAAGGTGCAAATCTTGGTGAATTAACAAATGCAGGAATTCCTGTACCACCAGGTTTTGTAATAACTTCTGAAACCTACCGTAAATTCATAACAAAAACCGGAATAGTTGACCAAATTAACGATATGTTATCTGATCTTGATATTAATAATACTGCTCAATTACAAGAAGTAGCAGAAAATATTAAAGAATTAATAATAACAACAGAAATACCTGATGATTTACAACGTGTTATCATAGAAGCTTATAATGCTTTATGTATTGATGTAGATATTGAAGATGTAGTAGTTGCTATCAGATCATCTGCTACTGCTGAAGATTTACCTGATGCTTCCTTTGCAGGACAACAAGAAACTTACTTAAACATCACTGGAATTGATGATGTACTTGTTAATGTAAGAAAATGTTGGGCATCATTATTTGAAGCAAGAGCAATATTCTACAGAACAGAAAATGATTTCGATCATTCCCAAGTTTTAATTGCAGTTGTTGTACAACAAATGGTAAACTCAGAAAAAGCTGGAGTAATGTTTACTGTTGATCCATCAACTGGTGAAGAAGAAATGCTTATTGAAGGAGCATGGGGACTTGGAGAAGGTGTTGTTTCAGGTACTGTAACTCCAGATACTTGTCGTTTTGATAAAGAAAGTGATGAAGTTATCTCATATAAAATAAACTCTAAGAAAACAATGTTTAAAAAAGATCCAGAAACTGGTTCAACAGTACAAGTTGAAGTTCCTGAAGATCTTATTGATAAAAGAGTTTTAAGTAATAGTGATCTTGAAAAATTAACAGCTCTTGGTAGAAGAATACAAAAACATTACGGTGCTCCAATGGATACTGAATGGGGTATTGAAAATGGAAATGTATACATGTTACAAGCAAGACCTATAACTACATTAGATAACGTTTCAGAAAATAATACTCAAGAATCATTAAATGATGAAGATAGAGTAATTATTACAAGAGGTTTAGGTGCAAGTCCTGGTATTGTATCAGGTACAGTTAAAATTATCAAAGAGTTAGATGAACTTGATAAAATACTTGATGGAGATATACTTGTAACAACCATGACAACTCCAGATATGGTACCAGCTATGAAAAGAGCAAATGGTATTGTAACAGATGAAGGTGGAGTAACTTGTCACGCAGCTATTATTTCAAGAGAACTTGGAATTCCATGTGTATCTGGAACTGGTGAAGCAACATCAATTCTTGAAGAAAATTCAAAAGTAACAATTGATGGTAAAAAAGGAATAGTTTATGAAGGAGTACTTTCAACATCCTCATCAGATAAAAATGAAGAAGAAACACAACAATCTGTTGTTTCAGCACCACTTGTTACAGTAACTGATGTAAAAGTTAATGTAAGTATGGCAGAAGCAGCTAAAAAAGCATATGCTACAGGTGCTGATGGTGTAGGATTACTAAGAACAGAACATATGATGTTAGCAACAGGAACAGTACCATATAAATTTATCAATGAAGGAAGAGAAGATGAACTTGTAGATGTATTAGTAGATAGTATATTAAAAGTAGTTGATGTTTTCTATCCAAAAACAGTATGGTACAGAACACTTGATGCACCAACTGATGAATTTAAAACATTAGAAGGTGGAGAAAATGAACCTGAAGAAGCTAACCCAATGCTTGGTTGGAGAGGAATAAGAAGGGAACTTGATCAACCTGAAATTCTTAAAGCTGAATTTAAAGCAATTAAAAAATTGAAAGAAGAAGGTTATACTAATATTGGAGTAATGTTACCATTATTACATAAACCTGAAGAATTACGCCAAGCAAAAGAAATCGCAAGATCTGTAGGTTTAGAACCTCATAAAGATATTGATTTTGGTATGATGGTAGAAACACCAGCTTCAGCAATAATTATTGAAGACTTCATTGAAGAAGGTCTTGATTTTGTAAGCTTTGGTACAAACGATTTAACTCAATATACTCTTGCATTAGATAGAAATAATGAGTTAGTTGCAAAACATTATACTGAAGCACATCCAGCAGTTCTTAAATTATTAATGAGTGTTATTAAGAAATGTAAAGCAGCTGGAGTAACTACAAGTATTTGTGGTCAAGCAGGAAGTAAACCTGAAATTGTTGAAAAATTAGTAGAAGCTGGAATCGACAGTATTTCTGCAAATACTGATGCAGTACCAACAATCAGAAGACTTGTTGCAAAAGTAGAGAAAAAAATCATGCTTGATGCAGCAAAAAAAGTTCTAGACGATAATTAAAAATATTGTTAAAACACTCTTCACCACCAATATTTTTTTCTTTTAGATTAATTTTTAATCATTAATCTATCATTTTTTTTAAAATAATTTTAACATATTAAGAATACTTTTTTTTATTAATAATTACAATATTTAATTATAGAATATTATTTTTTTATAATTATAATAAAATAGTATTTTGGTGATTATATAATGCAGGAAAAGGGAAAAGATAAAAATATTATTTTTAAAGATTTAATTAATTATCATAATTTAGATATGGATTATGATTCAGGTAAAATTTTAGGTTCTATGTGTACAAAACCTGATCCAATTGGACTTGAAGCGTATGAAATGTTTCTTGAAACAAATTTAGGGGATCCTGGTCTTTTTAAGGGTACTAGTATTTTAGAAAAAGAAGTTATTAATATAATAGGTAATTTATTACACTTGAAAAACCCGTATGGTCATATTGTTACTGGTGGTACTGAAGCTAATATTATGGCAATGTGTGTTGCAAAATATCTATTTAAGGAAAAAGATGAGGAAAACATTCCTGAATTAATCATGCCAAAAACAGCTCATTTTTCATTTAAAAAAATTTTGTCAATGTTATCTATTAAACCTGTTTATGCTCCATTGACTGATGAATATAAGATTGATGTTTCAAAATTAGAAGATCTAATTACTGAAAATACAATGTCAATCGTTGCAATAGCTGGTACTACTGAACTTGGGTTAATTGATGATATAGAAAATATTTCTGATATTGCTTATTCAAATGATGTATATCTTCATGTAGATGCAGCTTTTGGAGGTTTCATAATACCTTTTTTAAATTATAAAAATGATCATCAGATAAACTTTGATTTTAATTGTAAAGGTGTTTCTTCTATGACTATTGATCCACATAAAATGGGTCTTGCACCAATTCCTTCTGGTGGAATTTTATTTAGAAAAAAAGAATATCTTGAAAAGTTAGCAGTAAAAACACCTTATCTTACAAAAGAAAAACAAACAACTCTTGTTGGAACTAGAAGTGGTGCTTCAACAGCAGCTATCTGGACGTTACTTAATTATTATGGTATGGATGGTTATAAAGAAATTGTTGATAATGCTATGAGTTTAACATTATATACTTATAATAAATTAAGTGAAATGAAACATGTATTTCCTGTTACAAAACCAGAATTGAATTTAATAACTTTTACTGTTGATAGTTTTGATGTTGATGATCTTCATGATAAATTATTAAACTATGGATGGAATGTTTCAGTTGCAGAGTATCCTCATGCAATTAGAGTAGTTTTAATGCCTCATGTAAAAAAAGTGCATGTTGATCAATTTTTAAATGATTTAGAAAAAATAGTAGAATAGGATTTGATGGGTGGATTTATCCACCATATATAACTTTTATTATTTCAAGTTCATCATCGTCTTTTATTGGTTCATCTTCAGTTACTGTTTCTCCATTTAATTTAACAACAACTGTTTCTATAGGTATGTCTTCTTGTTTTAAAATATCTTTAATAATTTGATTTTCTTCTATTTCAATTTCTTTAATATCTTTTTTGTTAATTAGTTTGATACTCATTGTTTTTTTCCTCTTTATTTTTTATTATCTTTTCATCAAATATATTATATAACTATTGTTATATTTAATTTTTTTATATAATAAAATTAATTTCTTATCTTTTCATGTATCTTTTCTAAGAATTTACATGATTTACATATATTTTGTGAAGCAGGTTCTCCACATTTTTCACAAGTACCATTAGGTTTACCTGTTTGATTTTCAAGATAATCTTTTTTTATTGCAGGTTTAATTTTTTCAAATCCATTAAGAATAGAATACATCATAGTTGGATGTTTTAATGTAGTCTCACGAATAAAGTCACCAATTTCCATTCTAAATGATTCATGAGCATATGGACATCCATCAAAATGAACTTCAAATCCACTCTCAAGAACATATAATCCAATTTCTTTTTCAGGTATTTTACGAAGAGGTTTAATTTTTTGGGTAAAACGTTCATCACTAGATTCAGTCTTATAACCTATACGAACCATATTATTAACATTACCTTCAAGATAATTCATAAGAATACTTTGTGTTTCATCATCAAGGTTATGTCCTGTAGCAAGTTTTGTAGCTTCAACATCTCTTGAGACTTGGTTGAATATTTGTCTTCTGAAAACACCACAATATGTACATGCATGTTGAGGATTTTTTTCTTTTTGTTCTTCTTGCATAATTCTATCTATGGTAAAATTATATTTATCTTCAAATGATACAATGTGATGTTTTATACCTAATTTTTCAGCAGTTTCTTTAGCAATTCTAACTCCTTCTTCTCTGTAACCACCAATACCTTCATCAATAGTTACTGCTTCAAGTTCAATAATTTTCTTTTCTTTGAGAATATTCATTATTTTAAGAAGAGCAACACTATCTTTTCCACCAGATAATCCAACTAAAACTTTATCACCTTTAGTAACAAGTTTTTCTTTTCTTATTGTTGTTAGAACTTGTTTTTCTATTGAGTCTCTAAAACATTTACTACATAATTTTTGTCCATTATATTTTCGATGGATAACCACATGTTTATTTCCACATTGAGTACAAGAACTTTCTGTCAATTTAAATCTCCCTTTGGTATAATATTAAATTTTTTTCATGATATTATATTCTTTAATATATTTTCTTTTTTTATTAGATTATAATTTTTTTTATCCTAAAATATTGGAAAATCTTGGATATATTGTTTATTAAGTTTTAATGCAATTTCTGCTTTTTCAAGTTCCATGCCTAAGTATGCTGCATGTTCCATTCTACTTATCATATCTTGTCTTAATATTTCTTCATATATTGCTCGAGCACTTGTTGATGTTATTACTTTTGTCTTTTTAAAATTCACATATAATATTGCTTTTATTAAATTGTCTTCAACGATTATTTTAAAACTACCTTTATAATCAGGTGTGAATTTTCCATCAGCATAAGCTTTAATTTCATCAAGATCTTTAGTTTCTATAGAAACATCTTCTTTAAGATATGTATCTTTTAATTTAATTAGGTTTATTCCTAGATTTTTTGGAATTGTTTTTCTTTTTTTTGCTATAAACATCATATTTGATGCAGTTTTAAGTTCAGATATACTTCCTTTAGTTTTAAGACTGGCCTCTGGTGTGAATAATATACTTACTCCAAGTTCCATTGCAATTCCACTTAGTGTTGCATTAACTCCATTACTGTCTGTATCAAGAAGTTCTGATACATTTCCAACTCCAAAAAATAGTGGTTTTGTAGGATTTCTTTGACGATAATGATAACATGTTACAATAGATTCTGTTAATGATGGACTATTTATTGGATCAAGAAGTGGATCTGCAATAGTTGTAATTTTTGAACATAGTTTATCTAATTTTTCAAGTGACTTGATTTTTTGATTAATAGTATTTGGAACATAATTTTTAGAATAATTAGTTGGAAGCATTACAGCTTTAGCATTATAATCTTTGATATCATCTATTACTTTTTCATAATTTCCATGATCTATACTAAGTATAAGATCTGCTCCAGCTTTTAATGATTCTTTAATTTCATTAGAATTTAATGTGTCAATACTTACAGCGATATCAAAGTTGTCTTTAATTAATTTTGTAAGTTCATATGCTTTTTTAGGATTATTTTCTCCTGCATGCATTCCAATATCTACCATATCTGCACCAGAATTAATATAATATTCAACTTTTTTGAGTAATTCTTTATCATCTAATGATGGTGCATTTGCAATCTCTCCAAGAATTCTCATAGGAAAATCAAGTCCTAATGGAATATTTTTTATAAGAATATTGGAATCTTTTTTAAGTAATTTATTAGTTTCAGGTGAGTTTTCTTGATAGTTATTGATAATTTGCATAGCTTCTTTGTATTGTTGATCTCTAATTAATATATTAGCAGGTTTTGTTGTTGATAATGTTATTTTATCAACTATATCTAATGTAAATTTAAGATCTGCTGCATTTGTTGGTCCTTTATATGTTGGTATGTTTATTTTTTCTTGAACTTCTTTTGTATTTTGTTGAATTAATCCTGATGTAATAATCATATCAATGTTGTCAATAGGAATTTGTTTTTTATGATCAATAGTGTCTACCATATTTTTTTCTCTAAGATGGTAAATTATATTTTTTGGAGTAATAAATGAAGCAATTGGCATAGGTATTACTTTTAGATATATTTCATGTTTTTTGTAATTTGATAAATGTTTACGTATGATTTTTTCTGCGAGTAATCCTGTTATAATTAAAATTTTCATATTTTCACATTATATATACTAATTTACTATTCTATCAGTTAAGTTATTTTTTTGATTATGTATTAACTTATATAAATCTTAAATTAAAAATTATACTACTATTATAAATATTATGTAATATATAAAAAATAATATAAAACATAATGATTTAACATTATTAATTATTAATATGCATTAAAATTTATAGTAAAAATATTTTTTTTTATAATAATGTATGTATTAAGATTAATTAATGAGATGACTTGGAGGAAAATTTTCAATGATTGAAATTAGATTTCACGGACGTGGTGGTCAGGGAGCTGTAACTGCAGCTGAAATTTTAGCTAAAGCAGTTTTCGAAGAAGGTAAATACACTCAAGCTTTTCCATCATTTGGAGTAGAAAGAAGAGGGGCACCAGTTACCGCTTTTACAAGAATTAATGATGAACCAATCAGAAGACGATATCAAATATACAACCCAAAATATGTTGTAGTATTAGATGAAACATTAGCAAACGTAGTTGATTTAACATCTGGAATAAAAGATGATGGTGCAGTTTTAATTAACACTACAAAAGAAACAATAGATTCTATTGATGAAGGAATAGAAACTCATCACGTAGATGCAACAGGAATTGCATTAGATATTTTGGGAAGAGACATTGTAAACACAACAATGTTAGGTTTCTTAGCTGCAAAAACAGGAATAGTATCTTTAGATTCATTATTAAAAACTATTGAAGGTACATTCAAAGGTAAAGTAGCAGAAAAAAATGTTGAAGCTACAAAATATATTTACAATAAATACTTAGAAGAATAAGGAGAGTCGTGAATATGGTATCAATAGGAGCAGCTGTTAAAAATCCAGGAAGTACAAGAAAAAATAAAACTGGAAGTTGGAGAACATTTAAACCAGTAGCAGATAAAGAAAAATGTGTATCTTGTGGGGTATGTTACTTATTCTGTCCTGATGGTTGTATAAGTTTAGAATATGATCCTGATTATGACTATTGTAAAGGATGCGGAATATGTGCAGAAGAATGTCCAGTAGATGCAATTGAAATGGTGAGGGAATAATATGGTTGTTAAAGTTATATCATCTGCAGAAGCAATATCTGAAGCAGTAAAAAAAGCAAAACCAAGTGTAATACCTGTATATCCAATTACACCTCAAACAAAAATATCTGAAAAATTAGCAGATTATGTTGCAGATGGTGAATTAGATTCTCATTACATAAGAGTTGAATCAGAACACAGTGCAATGAGTGCAGCAATAGGTGCAGCAGGTACTGGTGTAAGAACATTTACAGCAACATCAAGTCAAGGTTTAGCATACATGCATGAACCAGTATTTGCAGCAGCAGGTATGAGATTACCTATTGTTATGGCAAACGCAAACCGTGCATTATCTTCACCAATTAACATATGGAACGATCAACAAGATTCAATATCAGAAAGAGATGCAGGATGGATCCAAATTTATGCAGAAACTGGTCAAGAAGCTTTTGATACAATATTACAAGCTTATAAAATAGCTGAAAATACTGAAGTTTCATTACCTGTAATGGTGTGTGTAGATGGATTTATTTTAACTCACACAGTAGATCCTGTAGAAGTTTTATCACAAGAAGAAGTAGATTCTTTCTTACCAAAATATGAAATAACACATTTCAGTCTTGATCCTGAAAATCCTATGTCACAAGGAACATTAGCAGATACTGATTACTATCTTGAATTTAGACATGCTATGGAAGTTGCAATGGAAAAATCTAAAGAAGTAATTGAAGAAGTTGGTAAAGAATTTGGAGATAAATTTGGAAGATATTATGGTTTAATTGAAGAATACAAATCTGATGATGCTGATATCATAATTTTAGCAATGGGTTCAATTTGTGGTACAATTAAAGATGTAATTGATCAAGAAAGAGAAGCTGGTAAAAAAGTAGGATTAGTAAGAGTAAGATCATACAGACCATTCCCAAAAGAAGCTATACGAGAAGCAGTTAAAGATGCAAAATTAGCAGTTATTGATAAAAACATATCATTCTCTGCAGGTGGAGCATTATATGTGGATACAAAAAGTGTAGTTGATAATGAAACTTATGGATTCATTATTGGATTAGGTGGACGTGACATAACACCAGATCATATTGAAGAAATCATAGAAAAAACTGAAAATCCAACTAATGATGTAGAATGGATAGGTTTAAGGGAGTAGATTAAGATGAAAGGAATAGACGAAAAAGAATATTTAGCACCAGGACACAGAGCATGTGCTGGATGTGGTGCTACAATAGCTGTAAGACTTGCTTTAAAAGCATTAGGTCAAAATACAGTAGCAGTATCTGCTACAGGATGTCTAGAAGTAATTACATCTCCTTATCCTGAAACTTCATGGGAAATTCCATGGATTCACGTAGCATTTGAAAATGCTTCAGCAGTAGCAAGTGGAGTTGAAGAAGCTCTTAAAGCTCAAGGAAAAGAAGATACTAATGTAGTAGTATTTGGTGGAGATGGAGGAACAACTGATATAGGTTTACAATCTTTATCTGGAGCTATGGAAAGACAACAAAATATTATATATATATGTTATGATAATGAAGCATACATGAATACTGGTATTCAAAGAAGTAGTTCAACACCATTTGGTGCTTCAACAACAACATCACCTGCTGGTAAACAAAGTTTTGGTGAAGATAAACCTAAGAAAAATATGGCAATGATCATGGCTGCTCATGGAATTCCATATGTAGCAACAGCATGTGTATCAGAACCTAGAGATTTAATGGAAAAAGTTAAAAAAGCTTCAGAAATTAAAGGTCCTGCATATATACACGTATTACAACCATGTGCAACAGGTTGGGGTTATGCACCTGAAAAAACTATTGAATTAGGTAGATTAGCAGTAGATACACATTCATGGATTCTTTATGAAATTGATCATGGAAAATTAAATATTACTGTAAAACCTAAAGAGAAAAAACCAGTACTTGATTATTTAAAAGTTCAAAAACGTTTCAAACATTTAACTGAAAGAGAAGTAGAAGCTATTCAACAATTTGTAGATCAACAAAGTAAAGAATTAGGCTTATTGGAATAATTATATTTTAATATAATTTTTCCTCTTTTTCATCTTTGACCTTCTTATAATATAATTTTTTTTTAATAGAATTTTTTATAAAATATTAATTAAATACTAGTTATAACATATTTTTTATTATACTTTATGATTTTTTGATATAAGGATTGGATATAAAATGATAACTCAAGAACAAATTGCAAATGCAGTATGTGAAATTTATAAAGAAGCTGCAATAATTTTACCTGATGATATTAAAGATGATTTAAAAAATGCTTATGAAAATGAAGATAGTGATATTGCTAAATTAAATATAAAATCTGTATTAGATAATATAGATATAGCAGAAGAAAAAAGTATTCCTATGTGTCAGGATACTGGTCTTCCAATAATTTTTGTAAAATTAGGTAAAGTTGAAGTTGAAAACTTAGAAGAAGGAATTATTGAAGGAGTAAAAAAAGCTACTGAAATAGTACCTTTAAGAACTAATGTTGTAGATCCATTAACAAGAGAAAATTCTGGAAATAATATTGGGAAAGGTATTCCTCAGATAAATGTTGAATTATCTGATAAACCAGAATTAGAATTAACAGTATTTCCAAAAGGATTTGGTTCTGAAAACAATAATAAACTTTTCATGTTATTACCTGGTGAAGGTATTGATGGAATTAAAAAAGTTTTCAAAGAAAGTATTTTATCTGCAGGAGGTAAACCATGTCCACCAACAGTTATAGGTGTTGGTATTGGTGGTTCTTCTGATATGGTTATGAAGTTAGCTAAAAAAGCATTAATCAGACCAATTAATCAACCTAATGAAGATCAAAGATTAGCTGATCTTGAAGGTGAATTACTTGAAATAGCAAATAGTACTGGAATTGGTCCTATGGGGTTAGGTGGTAAAACAACAACATTAGGTGTAAATGTTGAACTAGCTGATACTCACACTGCTGGACTTCCAGTTGGTATATGTGTTCAATGTTGGGCTGCAAGACATGCTTCAGCTATACTTAAAGATGAATAATTAGAATATTTTTCATCTTCTTTTCTATTTTTAACTTAATCTTTAAAATTTTAATAACTTATCATCATATTCATTAATTTAATTAAGTTTTATTTTAAAATAATTTAATTTAGTTTTCATATATTTTTTGTTTACATATTCTAAAAAAGTTTTATAAAAATGTTATAAATTAATAAAAATAATTTCTTAAAAAAAAGGGATGTTGGGGGGTCAATTTAAGTTTAATTTAGGGTAATATTATATTTAATTAAACTAATATATTAATTATCCTTAGTTTTGGTAAATAGGAACTATTTTTCCTTATTATTTAATTATTACTAATTTTTAATATAGTGTTATTTACTTTTAGAGTCAAAATAATTAAGTTGGTTATGATTCAAGCTTGAATGTTTTTCAAGATAAAACTGTGTTGTAGCTTCAGTAATTTCAATAGAAATATCACCAATACGTTCAAATGATTTGACAACTCTAAAAAGTATAAGATAATATGTAGAATTACTCTTGTTAATATCATCTTTAGCCATTTGACTTGAAATTTTTTTAGTAGCTAATTTTTGGAAATTAGTTAGTTCTTTTTCATAACGATCCATCTTTTCTTTAATATTCATGTCACGTTTAAGAAAACTTTTAACAGCTTTTTTAAACATTCTATTAGATATTTCATACATCTCTTCAAGAACATCAATAACAGGTTCTTTAACAGGTTTATTTTCTTCAAGAACAAACTTAGGTATATGACATATATGATCACCAATACGTTCCATATCATAAGCAATTTCATTAAACATGATAGTATTATTAAATTCAAAATATGGATCTAGTGAAATTACAGCATCAGTTGATGATTTTATTTTATTATACATATGATTAGTATTTTTATCCTCATCAAGAGCCTTCTGTGCAAGTTTTAAATCATTATTTTTAAGAGATTCAAAAGACCATTCAAGTTGTTTACAAATTTGTTCACCCATATCTTTAAGCATCTCTTTTATAAAAAATTCACCAGAATATTCAGGAACAGAATTTTCAGTTTCAAAATTTTCTGAAATTTCATTGAATTTTTTCAAATCAACAACATATGCTTTTTTTACAATATTTTCATCAATTAAAGGTTTTAATAATTTTGTAACATAACGTCTACTGATGTTTAATTTATCTGCTATTTCATCCTGAGTAGATGGTGCTTCATATAAAATTATATCTAGTATTTCTTTAAGAGTGTTATTTTTTATATTTTTAGGCATAATAGCTCACTTTTTGTGTATAAAATTTCATGTTTTTAATAATATATACCTAATTAATAATAAATATTACTATTATAAATTATTCAATTTAAAATAAATTAAAATAATAACTAGAATAAAATAAAGATAATAATATAATTAGGTGTGATTAAAAAATGGTAGAAGAAGTTTGTGCTGGAAAATTAGTTGATCGTAAATCAAAATTTTTTGCACATTTATATAAGATAGATAATTTAGATAGTGATGTTTCAGAGATTCAAAAGATACATAATAAGAAATATAAAAAAGCAGCACATCATTGTTATGCAGCTTTATATGGAGACAATGAAGACTCACGTAATGATGGTGAAGTTGGTTCTCCTGGAAGAGTACTTCTTGAGTTATTACATGAATATAAACTAGATGGTTATATGATTATAGTTTCACGTAATTTTGGTGGTATAAAACTAGGACAAGGTGGAGTAGCACGTGCTTTCAGAGATAGTGGACGTGGTGTAATAAAAGCTTATCTTGAAAATAAATAATAAAATAATTTCTAAAAGTGGTGGTGAGATTAAATAATAAATATATTATTTTTTCATTTTAATAATAAAAATAATCGTCATCATCATAATCATCATAATTGTAATTTTGATTATTTTTTATGTTATTAAATTTATTATTTTTAGAGTTATATCTATTATTTTTTATATTACTATAATTTTTTTCTCTATTTTGGAATTTTCTATTTTTCTCTTGCATATGATAATTATCATCATATATTTTAAAACTATGACTTTGTTCTTTTTTTGACTCTTTAATTTCATCAGGTATTGTAAGAATAGTATAAAGTATTGCTAATATAATTGCAATATTTACATAATCTTTCAATGAACTAAATAGTGAAAAGAGTAATGAAGCATGAACATTAGTATCAGCATAACCTATAATTAATTCAATTATACCAACAATTATTAATAAAATTCCATTATGTGTTCCAAGTTTTTTAGATATAATAGGATAGAATCCCATTACAATTAAAGCATAACCAATAGTTCTAAATAAAGTCCAATTAGTTATAGATTCTAATGCGAAAAACATATTTTGTGGAATAATATTTACAACAGATAAGAAGTGAATTAATTCAATAATAAGAATAACAACTAATGGAAAAACAAATAGTATTTTTGATGATATGTATGATGTATCTTGAGTTTTTGTTGATGGTCTACTGTATGAGTAATTGCTTTTTATTGAGTTGTTGTAGTTAGGTTCATATGCAGAATAATTATTATTATTAAATTCATAATTATCATATGTATCTTGATTTTTCTCATATTCAGATATCTTATCTTTTACAGGATTCTTAAAGTATGTTTTAAGAAATTCTGCAATAATTGAAGATACAACTGATCCAATAATGGTACCACTTATACCCATAAAGGAAGTTAGTATAGCTACTATTCCTGAAATAAGTCCTAAGATAAGTATATCTGTTATCTGAGCTTTTGACATATATTTCAACTCCCTTAAAATTTATTTCTTAAGTTTGTATATATCTTTTTTATATTAAATAAATGTTTATGGGATTAGATTGAGAAAATAAGTAATTAAATATAATATTAAATTAAATTTTAGTTAAAATTAAATGATATTATAAAATAAGTTTTTTGAAATTAGTGCAGGGGATGGGATTCGAACCCACGTAGGCCTACGCCAGAGGATCTTAAGTCCACCCCCTTTGGCCAGCTCGGGCACCCCTGCATATAAAAAAATAGTTTTGTTTTATTTTGAATTATTGTTCAAAGCCTTAGGGGGGAATTGAACCCTCGACCTACGCCTTACCAAGGCGTCGCTCTACCCCTGAGCCACTAAGGCATTATAAAATTAATTTTTTGAAATTAGTGCAGGGGATGGGATTCGAACCCACGTAGGCCTACGCCAGAGGATCTTAAGTCCACCCCCTTTGGCCAGCTCGGGCACCCCTGCATATAAAAAATCATTCGTTTTTCATATTCTACTTTGAATAGAACAATATAATATTTCACTTACTTTATATTTATACTTTTTGGTTTTCTTTTATAAAAAAAATAAAATAAAAAAATTATTTACTACTAATGAGAACTTTTTCCATATGAACTGTACCTTCTGCATCATGAGTTTCGTAAGTAATTTTATAGTTATTAAACTGCCAGAATGATAAAGCACCATAACTATTTTCATATGTGTGGAGATAAATTTCATCATAATTTTTACTAATACAAAATTCTTCTAGAGCTTTGATTAATTTTGAACCAATTTTACAATGCCTATATTCTGGAGATACGAAAACTCTATGGAGACTTGCAGTATGTTCTTTTGAATAATTTTTATTTTTAACATGATAATCTTTATCATAATTTCGTATAGCAGAAGAACCAATTATTTTATTATTATCACAATCAATTGCAATATAAAAATTAGCATTCTCAGGGTTAATATAATATTTTTCTAAGTCAACTATATCATAATGATATTCAGGAACATAGTCAAGATCATAACAAAGTTTTACCATATCAAATAAATATTTTTTAACATTATATTTTTCAATATTTTCATTAGTCAATTCTATAATTTTTATATCCATTTTAATCACATGTATTAATTTTAGTTAAAATGATGGGTAAAAAGTAATACTTTTTATCTTTATTGTATTAAATAATAATTTTAGATAAGTAATATATAAATGTATCAAATGTATTACTTTTTTATTAATAATTTATATTATGTTAATACATTTTATCGAATTTAAATTGTAATAATATCTAATAAAATAGTAAAAAATTTTAAAAATTTTAAATTAGTATTATGTTCAAAAAGAAATTGAATTTAGTATAATATTGTTCATTTATTTTTTCAGATAAATAATTTTAGAATTATGTTAGTGCTGTGTAAACATTATTAAATGATGAATTTTTAGTGAATTGGGTATCATTTTGTAGTATTGTGTTGTTATTTTCTGTACTTTTTTGTGATTATTTTTTTCCTATATAATATACATGTAACAAATTTACCCTATTTTTTTAGAATAAGTATATATAATAACATAATTTGTGGGATAATTTATGCAATATTTTCTATTAAATTTGTGATAGGTGATGTGTTGGTAATAGTATGTGCTACAACACATAACGGTGATGACCTGAACTTATGAATTTATGTTCATAGTTATGATGGTTGCATTTCCAATTGTAGCGATATAATTTTTATTTGATAATGAAAACTAAAGTAAAGTTTAGTTACATCAATTGGTGTGATTAAATGATTTAGTTTGATGTACGTTAAGCGAATGTATAACAATACATGATGTGGTAAAGAGTATATTTTAAAATATACACTGCCAATAAATAATTATGAATTATTTATAATCCTTTATTTTGTTTACTAAAATACTTCTATAAACTATAAATAGAAACAGTGTGTAAATTTATT
>CAZHBQ010000019.1:0-25600 GCA_964530785.1 uncultured Methanobacteriaceae archaeon
AACTTCATTAATAGAAGCTTCTTCACTAATGATTAAAAATAAATGCAAAGTTTTACTAGTGATGGATAAAGATCAATTAAAAGGAATTTTAACACTAACAGATATAGTAAGAGTATCTCCTGAACTTATTGAAGTATTTATAGAAAAAGAAGATATTGATGAATATCAAGATAATTCAAATAGCTCATCAGAATATATGGAAGATATAGAAGAAGGCGTTTGTGAGAAATGTGGAGTATATGCACATCTAGAAAATATTGATGGTCAATATTTATGTTCAGAGTGTATTTATGAAGAAAGTAATGTATAATCATCATAAGCATATAAAAAAATATAATAACATCTTTTAAACAACATACGGAGGAAAGCCTATGAAAAATAAAATCATAAAAAAAATAGATTCAAGTGATAATTCATTAGATCTACAAATAAAAGAAACTGATGATGTGGGAGATATTATGAGTATAGCATCAAAAGATGTTATAAGTGCGTCTCAAAGTTCATCTATCATTGAAATAGCAAATATAATGAGTAAAAATAATATAAGAAGAATACCAATTACAGATCCTGGTTCTGGAAAAATATTAGGTATTGTTACAACAATGGATATTCTTGATTTCTTTGGTGGAGGAAAAAAATATAATATTATAACAGAAAAATATAAAGGAAATTTCTTATCAGCAATAAATGCACCAATTAAGGAAATTATGACATCTCCTGTAAAAGTAATGAGTATTAAAGATACAATAATTGATGCAGCATCAGTAATGTTAGAAGAAAAAGTAGGTGGACTTCCAGTAACTGATGAAGGAAAAATAGTTGGAATGATTACTGAAGGAGAAGTAGTGGAAAAATTAAAAGAATTAATTTCTAAAAAAGAAGTTCAAGATATAATGGTCTCTGATGTAATAACAACAACACCTGGAACAAGAATTGAAGGTATTACAAAGATCATGGTAAGAAATTCAATAAGAAGAATACCAATAGTTGGTGAAGATACAAGTGTAAATTCTAAAGAAGATAAACTTCTTGGTTTTGTAACATCATCAGATGTTTTAAGATATATTGGAGAACATAAATTATTCTCAAAAGTATTTTCAAATGATGGTGAAGATGTTGTAAATATAACTATTGATGAATTAATGGTTAAA
Source organism: uncultured Methanobacteriaceae archaeon (assembly GCA_964530785.1). Lineage (GTDB taxonomy): Archaea > Methanobacteriota > Methanobacteria > Methanobacteriales > Methanobacteriaceae > Methanosphaera. Next base: position 1,152 of record CAZHBQ010000019.1, read on the forward strand.
GATGTAATTACAACAACAAAATATGAAAAACTAGATGATATTGTAGATTTAATGTTTGAATCTAAAATAAAAGGAATTCCTGTTGTTGATGAAGATGATGGTAAAATAATTGGTATGGTAACAATTCGTGACCTATTAAAATCAATTATTGAATAAAGGATTTTATAATAAAAGATTATTATTTTTTTAAATCTTTTTTTTAAAATAAATAATTTTTTATAGTTAAAAGTAAGATAGTATTAAATATATTTTAAAAAACAAAAAGGAGTGAATTGTAATGACAATTGAAAAAATAATGGCTAAAGATGTTATAACAATACATAAAGATCAAACTGTTGTTGATGCTTTAAAACTAATGCAAAAACATAAAATATCTAGACTTCCAGCGATTTCTCCTAAAACCGATGAATTAGTAGGAATTATAACTGAAAAAGATATGGCTACAAAAATAGCTTCAGCTAAATATGAAGATGTCCCACTTTCTCATATGAGAATATCTACAATTATGACACAAGATGTAATTACAGCATCTCCATCTGATTCAAGACTTAATGTTCTTAAAAAAATGGTTGATAATCATATTGGTGGAATTCCTATTGTTGAAGATAATAAAATTGTCGGTATGATAACTAAAACTGACTTTTTAAGGGGTATTGATGTAGCACCATATAATGAAACTCCTATAAAAGATGTAATGACTAAAAGAGTTATCACTATTGGTTCTGATGAAAGATTAGTTCATGCAAGAAGATTAATGATTGATAATGATATTTCAAGATTAGTAGTTATTAATTCAGGATTAATTATGGGAATAATAACAGGAAAAGATCTTGCAAAAACAATTATTGACTTTAAAAAACGTGTCCCTGAAAAATATCAACATTCACAGATAAGAAATTTATTTGTACAAGAAGTAATGTCACAAACAATTGAAACTACAACAAAAACTTCTTCAATTTCTGAAGTTGCAAATTTCATGGTTGAAAATGAATTTAGTGGAATGCCTGTTTCTGATGAGAAAAATAAAGTTCAAGGTATAATCACAAAAACAGATATATTAAAATTTATTTATGATCATGGTAGAAAAAGAGGTAATTACTAATATTTTAGTAAATTCTTAACCTCCCTCTTTTTATAACTATTTTTTTAATAATTTTATCACAGAATATATCTTAATATTTTTTTTCAAGATTAATAATCAAAGATTTAATTAATTGTTTAATATATATATTTAATTAATGAATAAAAATAAACAAGTTGGATACTTAGGTCCAGAAGGAACATTTTCACATGAGGCTGTATTGAAAGTTGTTGATAATGATTCAGACAAAATTAAACCATATCCTACAATTCTCAACATTTTTGAGGCATTAGAAAATGATGAAATAGAAGAAGCTGTAGTTCCTATTGAAAATTCTACAGAAGGGTCTGTTTCCATTACTCTTGATTCTCTAACTCATTTTAATCTAAAAATTAAGGGAGAATTAGAATTACCTATTGTACATAATTTATTGGTTCAAAAAGGTAAGAGTATTGATGATATTATGGTAATTTGCTCTCATCAACAACCAATAGCACAATGTAGACATTATATTAGTAATATTAAAAAACCTGTTCAAACAATGCCAAGTACTGCAAATGCTGCAAGATATGTTTCTGAAATATCCACAGCAGCTGTTATTGGAAATAGAATTTTATCTGAAAAGTATGATCTTGAAATCCTTGATGAAAATATTCAGGATTATTCAAATAATGTTACAAGATTTATCATTGTATCAAAAGAAGATCAGAAAGAATTAACAGGTCATGATAAAACATCAATTATATTATCATTACATGGTGATAAGCCTGGAGGTTTATATGAAATTTTACATGAATTTGTAAAAGAAAATATAAATCTTACAAGAATTGAATCAAGACCTTCAAAAAAAGGAATGGGTAAATACTTGTTTTTTATTGATATGGAAGGACATAGGCTTGATTCTTCTGTGAATAAGGTATTAAAATCAGTTAAGAATAAAGTTAATATGTTTAAAATATTAGGTTCTTATAAAACTATAACTGTTGAGGGGGAATTAAAATAGATAAAGGGGGCTCTCGGCATAGTATAGAGAGGAAGTTAGAAGATTTAGAAAAACAAAGAGATCAGGGTTTTATAACAGATGATGAATATAATACTTTAAGAATAAGGTATGCGAGAAAATTAGGAAATAAGGAAGCTGTTTCTAAACTTCAAGAATCAAGAGGTTTTACATCAACAAGTATTTCTGATAAAAAAGCTAAAAAAGAAGAGTTATATGATGATTTTGTTGATAAATATACAGCTATAGAATCAAAAGATATTTCTCCAAAATCTCATATTTTTAGTAAAAAAACAAAACGATCATTAATATTATTGTTTGTTATATTTGCATTTGCAATAGGACTTGTTGCAGGTGTATCAACATTACATACAGTAGAGAGTGAATCTCAAGTAAATATTACTGTTGGTGATTCAGCATTTAGTCCTGATGTTGTAATTACTAATGCTACAAATGCATCTGATAACAGTACTCAAAATGTATCAACACAAACTACTAAGAAATCAACAACAACTTCGACTACTACTAAAAGTTCTAGTTCTTCAAGTAAGAAATCTTCTTCAAGTAGTTCTAGTTCAGGTAGTTCAAGTTCTAGTTCAAGCAGTTCTGGCTCTGGAAGTTCTAGTTCAAGTAGTTCTAGTTCTAGTAGTGGTTCTAGCTCAAGTAGTTCAAGTTCTAGTAGTAATTAAAGTTTAATCTAAAATTCAACAAGTAGGAGTAATAATATGAAAAAAGGTAAGTTATTATTAACAATAATAGTAGCAATAGTTGTTGTAGCAGTAGTAGCCTTATTTTCTGTTGGTATTTATGATTCTTTAACAACTTCTGGTGAAACTTATGAAGCTAATGGTATAACATTCCAATATCCAAGTTCATGGGTTCCAGCAAATAGTGTTGCAGATGGTAGTATTGCTGCTGTAGCTGATCCTGAGGATCAAAGGACATCTGTTGTAGTCCAACAAGTACCATCAGAATATGGTTCTGATATACAAAATGCTTGTGCTTTTAATGATCAATATTTGTCATCATCTAGTAATTATATTAATATTCAAGAGGTAAACAGTAGTATTCATAATAATTCTGTTGTTATGCATAGATATATTATCAATGAAGATGATGGATCACAAAAAGAACATGTGGCAACTTGGATAAAAATGAATGATAGTAAGATATATGTTATATTATTATCAACACCTATTGAATCATATGAACAAGTAAGATCAGGATATGATTTAATTGCTGGTACATTTGCTTTAATAAAAGATAAAGAAGCTAATTCACCACTTGATTCATTAGAAAATGCGGTTTCAAAATTTTTAAATAATTAATTAGAGGAATTAAAATATGAAAATTATTCTTTGTGTTACAGGAAGTATAGCAGCTACTGAAGACTTAAAATTAGTTCATGAATTACAAAGGCATGGATTTGATGTTGAATGTTTCATGACTCCAGCAGCTACTGAGATAATAACTCCATTATCTATGGAATTTGCAACAAAACATCCTGTTGTAACAAAAATTACAGGTTATGTGGAACATGTAACAAATGCTCAAGCTGATTTAATTCTTGTAGCACCTGCAACAGCAAATACTATTAGTAAATTTGCAAATAAAATTGCAGATACTCCAGTTACAACTTTACTTTTAACAGCAAGTGGTTATAAAACACCTGTTTTATTTGTTCCATCTATGCATATTTCTATGTATGATGCAATAAGTGAAAATATTGATAAAATTAAGAAAAATCATCCTGAAGTAGAATTTATTGAACCTATTAATGAAGAAAGAAAAGCTAAGTTTCCAAGTAAACATGAGATTGTTCTTGAAGTTGAAAGAATCCTATCAGATCATAAATTAAAAGGGATGAATGTTTTAGTAGCTACTGGTGCAACTTATGAGTCTATTGATGCAATGCGTGGAGTAACAAATAGAAGTTCTGGAAAAATGGGTGTTGAAATAGCAAAAGAGGCTTATCGTCAAGGAGCTAATGTAACACTCTTATGTGGACATATGCATACTCATGTTCCTAAGTGTATTAATAGGGTTGATGTTGAGTCAACTAGTGAAATGATGAATTATATTAAGAATAATCTTTTAGAAACTGATATATATGTTTCAGCAGCAGCAATTTCTGATTTTGAAATTGATAAAGTTTGTGAAGAGAAATTATCTTCAGATGAGGATATTACAGTTAAATTTACTAGATTACCAAAAATCTTAGAACAAATTAAACAAATTAATCCATCTACTTATGTTGTAGGTTTTAAAGCAGAAGCTGGTTTATCTGAAGAAGATTTAATTAAAAAAGCTAAAAATAGGATGGAAAAATATAAAACTGATCTAATGATTGCTAATGATATTTTAGTTGAAGATGGTGGTCCTGGTTCTGAGAATAATGAAGTGTATATTATTGATGATAAAGGATATGAAAAAATAGATCTTAATACTAAAGAATTTATTGCTAAGAAGATTATTGATAAAGTATATGATTCAATATAATCTTTTTTCTTTTTTTACTTCTTTTTTATTATAACTTATTAAGTTTTAACTTATAAGTTAAAACTTTTAACTATACTTTTTTTCATGTATTTTTTTTAATATATCTAAAAAATAAAAAAATAAAAAATAAATTAATATTTTGATTGTTAAAGTATATTTCTAAAATGATTTTTTACAAATATATGCAATATGATCTTTCTCATATGGATCAAGTTTTATTTCTTCTAAAACTTTAAGTCCACCTTGTTCTAAATGTCTTTTCTCTTGTTTAAAAATATCATTTGGATTCATAGTCACATCAATACTTCTTGCTTTAATCATTAATATTCCAATTGTATCTTCCTTTGCAAAAAGTTTAAAATTATCTAAAAACAATTTCGTCTGTTGACTCTGAGCAACATCACTATATATAATATCAACTGACTCAACAAGATGTTGATAATTTAAGGGATGTGTAGCATCCTCAAGAAGAGCAAGTAAATTTTCCCTATTTTTAGAAACTTCAAGAAATTCACGCATCATAGTAGCTGAAAATTCAACAGAATATATTCTACCATCAGTACATATATCTGAAATATGTGAGGGAGTTGTTCCAGCAGAAGCTCCAAGGTATAATACTTTTGAATCCTTTTTAAATGGAAATATAGTAAGACCTTTCATAATAGCAGCAGCAAGTTTTGATCTTCTAGGGTTCCATAATCTAAACTCTTTATCCTCATATTGGATAAGTTTTTCCTGATATACTTGTTTACCAGGATTCATATTTACTGTTGCAATTTGATTATCTAACTGATATACATTTTCACCAATTTTATTTATTTGCATTAAATTCAACTCCTAGTAATTATAATCTTCTTTACGTAATTTTCTTTTGTTACGTTTCTTTTTTTTGCCATGTTCTTTTCGTTTTCTTTTATCTTTTTTATTTTTCTTTTTATTTTTATCCTTATTATTTTCTTTTTTACCTTTTCTTGAAGGGAAAGGATTATCTTTTTTTATCTTTTCAATCTTCTCATCAAGTTGAATTTTAAGATTAGGATCATATTCATTACTAAAAGCATCTTTTCTTGCAGCAATACTTATTTTTCCAGCAACAGCTCTAGCAAGTTTTCCACGAACCCACCAATTTGATCCCCTAATACTTGGATGTTGGAATATCAAACCATGTTTTGGAGGATTTTCCCCAGTTTTTAGGTGTCTAAATGTAGCTTTTTCAGCTCCAATAATTTGAACAGTACTTGAAGGAAGTTTTGCAAGAGCCTCAAGACCATTAACGTGAGCAATAAGTTTTGCACTTAAATTAGCACCAGCAACATCGTATAAGTTTGGTGCAACTTCTTTTATTTTCTCTTGGATATATTTTTCAAGATTATTTTTTGTTTGATACAATTGATTAAGAGATATTGCAAAATCTTTAATAATATCAAGATCATAAGAAGTTATTTCAACATCATACTCTTCTGAAAGTTCAATATTTGTGTTTTCAAGTAAAGAACTATTTTTTATATTTTCACGACTAGTCTCAGTAGCAATAATTCTAGCATATAATTCATGGTTATGCAACTTATCAAGTTCAGGAACATAAGGCATACACCATTCACGAAGACGTTCAATTAATTTTCCAGTAGTTTCTTCAATCTCTTCAAGTGAATTTATAGTCTCTACAATCATTACATCATTTGTCTTTACAGATTCTCTAATTTTATCTTTAGCAACTTCATTAAATGTATTATTTAATTTTAAAGATAAATTCATATCTTCAACTTCAGAAAAACTATGTATGATCTCATCAAGATTTTCTCTGACATATTTACCATTATCAGTTGTTTTTTCAAAAATTAATTTATTATAAAAATCTAAATTAGAATAATTATTAGGATTATTAGTCTCTAGAACAATTTCATCATATTTATTATCAACTTCTTCAATAAGTTTTACCTGTTCTGGTAATATTTCTTTTTTTGTGATTTGTTCTAGTTTTTCAGTATAATTATCTTCAAATAATTGATAATTAATTATATTATTATCCTGATCTGTAGCTATAAATCCAAAGCTTGTTGTTATAATATAGCATCTCATAATAATATTTTAATTTTTTATATTTATTAATGTTCAGAATATGTATTCTTTTTTTTTAATTTATAAACATGTAAATACAAAAATAGAATTAATAAGATAAAATTATTAAATTACAATTATTTAAAAATTAAATTTATTGGGGAATAATTATGTTAGAGAATGAAATTCTAGGAATGAAAGTATCTAATCCATTATTTTTAGCAGCAGGAATTCTTGGAACAACAGCAAGTTCAATGAAAATGGTTGCAAATGCAGGTGCAGGTGGAATAGTTACAAAATCATTTTCAATAGAACCTAATGATGGTTATGAAAATCCAACAATTGTAAAAATTGAAGGTGGAGTAATAAATTCTGTAGGACTTGCAAGTCCAGGGGTTGAGGCAAAAAAAGAAGAATTAAAAGAATTAGATGAAATTAGAGGTAAAACACCAGTAATTGCATCAATATATGGTGATAGTGAAGATGTATTTGTGGATGTTGCAGAAAGAACAAAAGATTATGTTGATGCTTTTGAATTAAATGTTTCATGTCCTCATGCAAAGTGTGGTTTTGGATCTAATATTGGGGAGAATCCTGATTTAACACACAAAATTGTAAGTAAAGTAAAAGATTCAATAAAAGACACGCCAATAATTGTAAAATTAACACCAAATGTAACAGATATTACAGAAATAGCAAAATCAGCAGAGGATGCTGGTGCTGATGCTTTAACACTAATAAATAGTCTAGGTCCAGGACTTAGAATAGATCATAAAACAGCAAAACCAATATTAAATAATGTATTTGGTGGTATAGCAGGACCCATGATAAAACCAATAGCACTAAAATGTGTATATAAAACATATGAAACAGTAGATATTCCATTATTTGGAGTAGGTGGAATAAAAGATTATAAAGATGTACTTGAATTTTTATATGCAGGAGCAAGTTTACTACAAATTGGAACAGCAATAATGTATGATGGATCTGAAATATTTAAAAATATAAGTGATGATCTTTCAAAATTCTTAGAAGAAAATGGATATAAAAATATAAAAGAGATTATTGGATTATCTCATAGAATCTAAAAAAGGGGACAATTTTATGTTAGAAAATGTTTATGATGATGAAGTTCCAAATGTTGTAGAAATAAAAGAAACAATAATTGAAACACCAACTGTTAAAACCTTTGTATTTCCATGGAATATAACTGAAGATATTCATCCTGGACAATTTGTAATGGTATGGGATTTAAAAACAGAAAAACCTATGACAATTTCAATAATTGATAGAGAAAATAATCTTATGGGAATAACTGTTCGAAAAGCTGGACCATTTACAACTAATTTATATGATAATGTAAATAAAGGTGATCTTATAGGTATCAGAGGACCATATGGTCATGGATATGAATTAAATAGTTATAAAAAAGTATTAGCTGTTGGTGGAGGATCTGGAATAGCATCACTTGCACCATTAACATCATTTTATGATAATGTAGAATTAATATCAGCAGCAAGTACAAAAGAAGAACTTGTATTTGTAGATAGATTTGAAAATAAAGATATAAAAGTTCATGAATGTACAGATGATGGAACAAAAGGATATAAAGGATTTAGTACACAACTTGCAGAAGAACTTCTTCAAACTGGGGAGTATGATATAATTGTAGGTTGTGGTCCTGAGGTAATGTCTTATAAATTATATGAATTAAGTCAGAAGTATAATATTGACTGTCAATTAGCACTAGATAGATACATGAAATGTGGAATAGGAATTTGTGGACAATGTTGTATGGATGATACAGGATTACGTGTATGTGTTGAAGGACCTGTATTTGATAAAGAACAATTATCTAAATTAACAGAATTTGGAAAATACAGACGTGATGCATCAGGAAGTATAGTTGAATATTAAATTATTCAAACAACTTTCCTTTTTTTATAATAACATAACTTATAAGTTATTAGTTATAATTCATTTATCTAAAAAAAATATTCTTAAGTTAGTTGAGTATATATTATATTAATTTTTTCTGAGTACTTTTTTCTATCATTTCTTCAAAATCAATTCCTTTACTAAATGCTAATTCTGTGTTAACTCTGTAGTTTTTATTACGTGTAATATGTAAATCTTCTAGTTTTATGAATCTCCATGGTTTTCTTATAAATTTTGCTCCAACATATGGTGTTGCTCCAAAAATTTCTGAAAATTCAATTAGATTACTAATTTTTTCATTATCTATGTAAATATGATCTTGACGTGTTGATTTAACTTCTATTGCAAGGTATAGTTTTCCATTTCCTGCAAGTACATCAGGTAGAGGTCTTTTTGTTGCTCCTCCACTAGCGGGTGCTCTCATAGCTGCAAATCCTGAATCCCATAATTTATGAACAAGGTCTCTTTCTTCTTTTGATCCTGTTTTACTCATATATATTTAGTCCTTATAAAATAATTAGTATATTTATATTTATTTAAGAATTATTAAATTATTTTCTAAAAAAATTAGTTAATGTTTATAATATGGGTGGTTATTATTTTTAAAGAAAAAAATAAATTATGAATTTAATCATAATCTATTATTTTTTTTATGGAATTATACTATTCCTTGGGATTGCATTGCATCTACAACTTTTTCGAATCCAGCTACGTTAGCACCAAGAACATAGTCTTGTTCTGCATCGTATTTTTTGGATGTGCTGTCTAATTGTTCGAAAATGTTTTTCATGATGTTTTGTAATCTTGTATCTACTTCTTCGAAAGTCCAGTGTAATCTTTCTGAGTTTTGACTCATTTCGAGAGCTGATACTGCTACTCCACCAGCGTTTGCTGCTTTTGCAGGACCGAAGAGTATACCATTGTCTTGGAGGTGTTTTGTAGCTTCAAGTGTTGTTGGCATGTTTGCTCCTTCTGCAACTGCAATTGTTCCGTTTTTAACGAGTGTTTTAGCATCTTCAATACCTAATTCGTTTTGTGTTGCACATGGGAGAGCTACATCTGCTTCAATTTCCCATACTCCTCTACCTTCGTGGTATTCTGCGGATGCTTTTGCGTCTGCATATTCACTGATTCTTGCTCTTTTTACTTCTTTGATTTCTTTGAGTAATGCTACGTCGATTCCTTCTGGGTCGTATACCCATCCAGTTGAATCTGATGCTGTTACTACTTTAGCTCCTAATTGGTGAGCTTTTTCAATTGCGTATATAGCTACGTTTCCTGCACCTGATACTGTTACAGTTTTTCCTTCTAATGATTCAGCATTTGCTTTTAACATTTCTTGTGTGAAGTATAATAATCCGTAACCTGTTGCTTCAGTTCTTGCTAATGATCCACCAAAGGTTAATCCTTTACCTGTTAATACTCCTTCGTATTGTTTGGTGATTCTTTTGTATTGTCCGTATAAGTATCCTATTTCGCGGCCACCTACTCCGATATCTCCTGCAGGTACATCTTGATCTTGTCCGATGTGTCTGTATAATTCGTTCATGAAACTTTGACAGAATGACATTATTTCACGGTCTGATTTTCCTTTAGGATCAAAGTTGGATCCACCTTTTCCTCCACCAATTGGAAGTCCGGTTAATGCGTTTTTGAATATTTGTTCGAATCCTAAAAATTTAATAATACCTATGTTTACAGATGGGTGGAAACGAAGTCCGCCTTTGTATGGACCAATTGCGCTGTTGAATTGTACACGGTAACCTGTGTTTACTTGTACTTGTCCGTTGTCATCTACCCATGGAACTCTAAATTTAATTTGTCTTTCTGGGTTTGCTAATCTTTCAAGAACTGCATCTTTTCTGTATTGTTCTTCATTAGCTTCTACAGCTACTTCTATTGATTTGTATACTTCATTTAATGTTTGGTGAAATTCTGCTTCACCTGGGTTTTCTTTTGTAATTTTATCGATTACTTCATCAACGTAAGACATTTTTTTCTTTTCTCCCTTAGTTTTTTTTTATTTAACTAATGTTAATGGAATTTAATTTCTTTTTTTCTTATTTGATTTTCATATCAGAAATTATTTTCCGTATTTAATAGGAAATGTTTTTCCGCTACTAAGTAGTTTGTATATTCTCTTATATATTCTTTTGTATTTTTTCTAATTTCATGTAATAAAAACCTTTAAAAAAATGATTTATTTATATTATTTTTATTTAAAATAAGATGATTTTACTAAATATAAATTGGAATATTATAATTTGAAAGTTTATTAAAATTTTAAAAAAAATAAATGGGGGTTAATATTAGGTAAACATTCTATCTGAGATTGTAACTTCTTTTTTAGATTCACTTATCGCATAATTAATATCTTCATCATCAATAACATCTTTAGATTCATTAATTGCCTTATGAAGTGCAGTTTTTAATATTTTTTCTTTAATGTCTCTGCCGGAAAGACCACTTGTATTTTTTACTGCTAACTCTAAATTAAATATGGATTCTAATGGTAATTCTTTCATGTTATTTTTGAAAATTATTTCACGTTCTTTAAAATCTGGTAATGTAAATTCAATTTCTTCCTCAAATCTACTTCTTACAGCATAATCTATAATTTCAGGATTATTTGTAGCACAGATTGTGATAATACTTTCATTATCTTCAATTCCACCCATCTCTGTAAGAAGTGCATTTACAATTTCAGTCACATCTCCACGTAATGCTTGATATTTTCTCTCAAGAGCAATAGCATCTATTTCATCAATAAAAATTACACATGGTTTGATTTGTCTTGCTTCTTCATATAATTCATGTATTTGATTTGCACCATCACCAACATGATTTCCAATAAGTGTTGTTGCCTTGATCATTTTAATAGGAACTTCTAATTCATTAGCTAAAGCTTGAGCTAACATAGTTTTTCCTGTTCCAGGAACTCCATAAAATAATATATTTTTAGGAGCCCAATTTTTAAATTTTGCTGGATCTTCTAAATATTTAGTAATAATTTTAGTTTTATTTTTAGCTTTTTGTTGTCCAACAATATCATTAATTTTATATTTTTGTGAGGGAGTGATAGTTTTAATTTTATTTTCAGAGGGAAGTACTAGTATTGATGTATTGGTAGTAATAATAGAATTGTCTGGTCTAAGATCAACTATTTTAAATGCAAAGTCGGGCATTAATTTTTGGTCAAATATATACTGATTTTTATGTACTTGATATCCATTCCATTGATCACGAGCATAGATTTCAAATAATTCTTTGTTAGTAATTTGAATTTCAGGACTTTCAAGATAATTACTTTCAATTGGATAACCTACTGCTTCTAGTATCATAATTTTAGCTTCAGTTCTGTGTTTGTTTATTTCTTGTCTTATCTGGTTGTCTGTTAAGTAGTTATTTTCAATTCTATTCATGAAATTACCTCCCCTTTTAATTATTTAAATATTAATTATAAGATAGTGTTCTTCATCTTTTTTAGCATTAAATTCAATATTTGAAACTCCATGATATAATGTTTCAAAAATATCCCATAATAAATCATCAGATCCTTTAATTATAATTTCATTATCATTTTTTATTATATCTTCAATTTCTGGAAAATCATTTTTTAAGTCATCACAAACTTTTTGATATAATTTCTGGCTTAAAGTCATATTATTCACTCATATAACATTAATTCTTCTATTTTAGTTGCAGCTTTTGCTCCTTGAGCAGTTGAGATAACTATTTGTTTTATACCACCTGTAATGTCTCCTGCAGCAAATACTCCTTTGATGTTAGTTTGCATATTTTCATCAACTATGATATAACCTGAATCATCACATTTAACACCAATTTTCTTAGCAAGTTCATTATTTGGACTATAACCTATTGCAATAAATACTCCATTAACATCAATAGTCTTTTCTTCATGTGTTTTATTGTTATAAAGAACAACTTTGTTAACAATACCTTCACCTTTCACTGCTTTTACTTCACAATTCCAGTAAACATTAATTCCACATTCTTGAATATCCTTAACAAGTTTAGCATCACAACGTAGTTTGTCGCGTCTATGAACAATGCTACATTTAACTCCAATTCTATTTAAATATAAAGCTTCAGTAGCAGCAGAATTTCCTCCACCAACAATAATAACTTCTCTGTCTATAAAAAAGTTACCATCACAAACAGCACAATATGATACACCACGACCTGTAAATTCAGAAATACCTTCAACATCTAATGTTTTAGAATTACTTCCAGTAGCAAGAAGAACATGTTTGCTTTTATAAGTTTCTTTTGAAGTTTTAATAGTAAAAGAAGAATCCTCATTTTTTTCAATAGAATCTACATGAGAAAATTCTTTAATTTCTGCATGTTCTAATGTTTGTTTAGTCATTGTCTCCATTAGTTTATCACCATTAATCATCTCAATACCTGGATAATTTTCAACTAAAGGAGCAATATTTGCAGTTCCTCCACTTCTTGCTTTATCAAGAATAATGGTATTAAGTCCAGCACGTCCTGCATAAATACCAGCAGTAAGACCAGCAGGACCTGAACCAATTATTACAATATCATACATATTCTAGTCCTCCACATATTTTTTAAAATTATAATATAAATCTAATTATTAATATATATTCATGATTTTTCTTATATTATTATTCATATATAAGGAAAATTTGCTAAAAAAAGAAGAAAAGAGGATTGGGTGGGTAGTAAAAATTATTTATTTATAATACTTAAAATTTCATTTTTAATAATATTACTTACTGTTTGACCGTCAGCTTTTCCTTTAAATTTAGCCATAGCTTTACCCATTAAAGGACCCATTGCTCCCATACCTCTTTGTTCTATCATGTCACTATTTTCTTCAATGATTTCACAAATAGCACTTTTAACAACATCATCTGATAATTTTTCGAGATTATTATTTTTTACAGATTCAATAGGTGCAATATCATTACAAGCATCTTTTAGAATAACTTCAGTCTCAGCAGCTGAAATTATATCATCATCAACAAGTTTGAATATTTCAACAAGAACATCTTTAGTTAATTTAGAAGTATTGTAGTTGTCACGTTTTAAATCTTTAATGGTATATGCAATGTCTGATGCAATTTTTACTGAATCCATGTTTGGTAATTCTTTTTTAATTTCTTCAAATAGGTCAGCCTGATTTCTTTGTACTAATTGTTCTGCAAGATCTTCACTAAGTTCATATTCTTCTTGTATACGTTCTTTTTTAACATATGGAAGTTCTGGAAGATCAGAAGCAATTCTTTCAACACGACTTGGATCAATTATTTCAGTTGGAATATCAGTTTCAACATACATTCTACTTGCAGTAGGAAGAGGTCTTAAATATTCTGTATTACCATCATCTTGTGCACGTCTAGTTTCTTCTGGAACACCTTCAATTGATTGTTCTGCTCTTTTAATAACTTCTAGTAGAGCATTGTGTGCTTTATCTTTAGGTCCTGCAACAAGAATAAAAGCATTAGGTTTTTGAATATCTAATTTATCTTTAATACTATCTACTTCTTCTTGTGTAATTCCATAAGCAGGTAATTCATCAGTATGGAATAGTCCACTTACACCCATTTTCTTTCCATGTTCTGAAAATTCAGTTCCTAATCTTTTTCCTGGCTGTACTTCTCGTCCAATAAGACCATCAAAACCATTTAATTTTATAGCTAAAACAGCAGTTTCAACATCATCTGATGTTTCAAGAATACTTTTAACAACTTTTGATTCTGTATTTTCAAGTAAGGATGTTACATCATAAATTTCTTTTTCTACAGATGCATTACGTTCTTTGAGTTCTTTACTAATATCAATAAGATTTAATTGTCTTTGAACTTCATTTTCTACCATTGTTGGCATAAGTTCTAAGTCTTGAACACCTTTAACTTCAATACGTGCTCCTTCTTTAATTGAAATATTTAAATCTTGTCTTATAGTACCAAGTCCTCTTTTAACTTTAGTACTTCTTAGAATTTGACCAAGTTGGTATGCAACTTCTTTAACTTGTAATGGATGATGCATATCTGGTGATGTTGTTATCTCAGCAAGAGGTATTCCAAGTCTATCAAGTCTAAATACAATTTTACCTTCATCTTCACCAATTCTTCTTGCTGCATCTTCTTCAAGACCTAATGTTTCAATTGTAACATTACCGAATTCTGTTTTGACATACCCATCAGTTGCAAGAATTCCTGTTCTTTGAAAACCACTAGTGTTACTTCCATCTATTACTTGTTTTCTCATTGTATGGAATTCATCAACAACTTTCATATTCATAAGTGAAGCTAATATAATTGAAATATCAACAGCTTCCTGATTTAATTCAGATGGAGGTTCTTCATCAGCTTCAACAAGACATGTATGATGGTCATATGCTTCGTATACAAATTGAAGATTTCTTTGTGATTCTTCATATGCTGCTCTATCTATTTCTCCAAGTTCACTTTGTGTTGGTCTTAATTTACGGAATATTTTTCTTTCTGGTTTTTTATCAGTTAAACTATTAGGACATCTACAGAATAATTTGGTTTGACTATCTAATTGTTGATGTATTTCAAGACCCATCATTAAACCTAATTCTTTATAATCAAATTTATCTTCAGACAATTTTTACACCTCTTTTATTTAATTTGTTATGAAATATTTTTGAGATAATGTTTTATCCATTTCTCCTTTAAGATTTGTTTGCATTATCTTACGTATTTCATCAAGATCATCTGTTTGTCCTGCAGCCCATAATAGTTTAGTATATGCTGTTTCTGTTAACATGTCACTTACAGATATTACATTATTTTGTAGTAATCTACGACCACTACTATATACGTTCATGTTTGTACGTCCAAAAATACATTGTGATGTCATAACAACAGGTATATTTTCATCAGTTGCACGAGCAATACTATCAAATATGTTATCAGAACAGTGTCCGAGTCCTGTTCCTTCAATTACTATACCATCATATCCATTATCAACGTATAAATCTATAATTTCAGAACTAATTCCAGGATACATTTTAACTAATGCAACTTTATCAGCAAGATTATTATTTAATGCTAATTCATTTTCATTTCTTTTAGTATATTGAACTTCGGTGTCATTAATTGAGATATTATTGTTTTGGATTTTTGCAATAGGTTCCATATTTATACTTTGGAATGTATCACGACGAGAGGTGTGCATTTTACGAGCTCTTGTTCCTCTGATTAAGTTACAATAACTATCATCTTCATTTCCATGCATACATACAGTTACCTCAGCAACATCTGATTTAGCAGCTGTAATTGATCCCATAAGATTCATAAAAGCATCTGATGATGGTCTATCTGAACTACGTTGTGCTCCAGTAATAACGATAGGTACAGGAGTATCAATCATAAAACTTAATGCTGATGCTGTGTAGTGCATGGTATCTGTTCCATGAGCTATGATTATTCCATCTGCACCATTATTAATTTCATTATAAATTTCTTCTGCTGTTTGTTTCCAGAATTCTGGTGTCATGTTTTCACTTAAAATATTAAATATTGCTTTTGCATTAATATTTGCATGATCAACAAGTTCTGGAGTTGCTCGTAATAAGTCATCTGCTGTGAATGCTGGATGTACTGCTCCTGTTTTATAATCAATAACACTAGCTACTGTTCCACCAGTTGATAAAATAGATATGTTGTCTTTTTTATCAGATAATTGTTTGTCTACTGGATCTAATTTAATGTTAGGTTTTGATCCTTCACTAATCTTCTCTATTTTTGCATCTTTTATGTCAACACCAATATTATATCCACTATCTAATTTTATTATAATTGTATTTTCATTTGAATAATCTGGTTTTTCAAGTAACATACCTGTATGTTCTATGTCAGTTTTTATTATTTTAACTCTATCTCCAACAGTAATATTTGATATGTCCAGAAAATCTTTTAGATATCCTTCATATGCCAAATTAGTTCCTCCTAAATATAATTGATTTTTTTTAGAATCTATTAAATCTCTTCTTAAAATAATCAGTATTATGTATTTATTTAGTTTTCATAGTTTTTATTTTTATTTATGGTTAGTCTTTTATTCTTAAAAATCCCACTTATTAGTTATAACTTAATAACTTTTTACTTTTAACTTAAAACATATAACTAATAATTTAATATTTAAAAGTAGAATTAAATTAATTTACTAATAAAAAAAAAATAAAAAAAGAGGGGATGTTTATTCACTATTAGGAACAACAAGAACAGGTACTTTTGAATGTCTCACTGTTTTTTCAGTTACACTACCTAATAAGAATCTATCAATCATATGTTTTCCGCTACTTGCCATAACAATAAGATCAATATCTTTTATTTCAGACACTTTTAATATAACATCAGCAGCATTACCTTCCATAGTTAAAGTTTTAAGTTTAACTTTTTCAGGATCAATATCATGTTCTTCTTCAAATTCAATAATAATATCTTTCACACGTTTGGTAACTTTTTTACTTTCTCTTTCAAGAACAACTTCAGTATCTGTGATTAATTCTTCTTCTGGAAGACCTGATAAGTAAACACTATCAACTACGTTGAGAATAATAATTTCAGATTCTTCATCTTTAGCAATTGTTGCTGCGTGGATAATTGCTTTTTCTGAATTTCTTGAACCATCAGTTGGTAATAATATTCTTTCATACATAATTTTCAACTCCTTATTTTTTTAAGTTCTTTATTTTCAAAGTTATTAATTATGTTTGTAATTTAAATATATTTATTATTATTCTAAATAATTTAATTATTAAACTCATTTATATGAAATTTAATACTTTCAATATCAAACAATAATAATATTTTTATTAAATAGTTAATTATTTTTAAAAAAAATAAAATAGAAAAAATAGAATGGAGGTTATTCAGGGTATTTAAGTAAAATTTTTTTAGCAACTTCAATACTTTCCTTATCTTCTTCAATTGCTGCTTTTTTAAGATTATTAATAATATTAAATAAGAGTTTATCAACTAAACTATGAGTAAGTTTATCAATCTTTTTAGAATCACTTTTACTTAAGTTAAGCATATGTAAAGTTTTTTCAACTTCTTGTTTTCTAATTTTCTCAGCTTCAATATTTAAAGAAGATAATATTGGTGTAATTTCCATTTCTTTAAGTTGATCTTTAAGAAGCACAGTTTCTTCTTCAATAATAGCTTCAGCTTTAATAGCTTCTTTTACTCGACGTTCCTTATTTTTATCAGTAATGTATCTTAAATCATCTAAATTATATAATTTAACAGATAAATCAAGAACATTATCATCAATATTACGTGGATTTGAAAGATCAAGCATAATCATATTTTCTAAATGTTCCTGGGAAATATTCATAATTCTATCTTTATCAATAATAGTATGTGGTGCTCCAGTAGCACTTATTAAAATATCAATTTTATCTAAAGCTTCATCTAATTTATCAAATCGAATAGCAATTCCATCAAGTTCTTTAGCAAGATTTTGAGCTTTGTCAAATGTTCGGTTAGCAACAACAATAGCATTAGTACCTTTTTCAAGTAAAGCTTTAGAAACAACAGTTCCCATTTCTCCAGCTCCAAGAATAAGAACATTTTTTCCTTCAAGAGAACCATATTTTTCTTCAATTAATTCTACAGCACCACTTCCTACAGATACTCCTCCTTCATTAATATGAGTATTTTTACGTATGGATTGACCTACATGTATAGCTTTTGTGAAGAGTTTTTCTAGCTTAGGTCCTATAGTTTTATTTTTAATAGCATTTTTACGTGCTGTTTTTATCTGTCCAAGAATTTGGTCTTCTCCCATAATCATGGATTCTAATCCTGATGCTAATCTTAATATATGATTAATTGCTACATCATTTTTATCTACTATAAATGTTGTTGTAGGAATATTAACTTCTTTATCCACAATTAGGTAAATTTCATATCTATTACATGTTTTTAAGGTTACTTCTTCAAGAATATTTAATTTTTCATGTAACTCTTCATTTATCTTATCTAATTTTTCATATGAAGCTTCCATAGTTCCTACATCTGCTATCTTAAAGTCTATACGAATATTAACTAACATTTCTTATTTCTTCCTGTGCTTCAACATAGTTTATTTTTTTTTATTCTATTATTTTATATTTCTAATTACAATTATTAGAATTCTTTTATTATTTTTTTAGAATTAATCGATTTTTAATATTTTATTAAGAAATACTTTAGCTTCATCAAGTTTACCTTCTTTAATAAGATCTTGTATTTCAGGATTTGAATTAACTTTAATCATTAATTCTTTTCGATCTTGCTGATTGTCAATGTTTTCTTTAAGAATTTCTCTTAAATAATCTTGTAATTCTATATTTAAAATATCTTCTTCACTAATTATTGACTGAATTTTTTTTCTTAATTCTTTAGCCATAAGAGGACTTTTAGATCCAGTGTATAATGAAACAGTTACTGTTCCAATATTAAAAGTAGATGGCACTATAACATTACTAAGTGTAATATCACTAGCACAATTGACAAGTTTATCTTTAGCTTTTAAAGAAATTTCTTCATTTAATTCATGGTTATCAGTAGCAACAACAACTAAATCACATTCATCAAGTAGTTTATCAAGACATGTTTCATCATAAAATACTGCACCTTTTTTAAGAAATTCATTCTTAACATCTTCATCAATATATTTTGTTATAATATTTACTTCAGCTTCAGTTTTAAGAAATCTTCTAGCTCTTCGGATACCAACAGAACCAGTACCTACAATTAAAACATTTTTATCTTTCATATCTAGAAATAATGAAGTTAATGACATAATCTACTCTCTGGTTATTTATTTTAAAAAAATAGTTTTTAAAAAAAAATAGTAAAAAAAAGTTTTATACTTTTTATAAGTCTTTAAGTCTAAGATTTTTTATTGCAGTTTTTAAATCATTTCCTGATTCTTTTAATACATTTTCAGCTTCTTCTTTTGAAATATTAAAAGTAGTAGCTAATGTTTCTAAATCTTCATCAGAATAGGTTATTGTGTTAACATTTGATTTTTTAATAATTTCATCAGCAAGTTCTTTTTTCAAAGACATATATGTATCATGTGACATTCCAATTGATTCAAGTACTGCATCTCTTAATGGACATGGTTTTGATGCCTTACAACACCATAATAATGATCCAAAACATGTTCCATTTCCTTTACCAAGGTCTGTTCTTTTCCCAAATTCTTCTTTAATTTCAACAAATTCTTGTGGACTTAATCCTATTTCTGCTAATTTATTATGTACAGGACAAGGTTTTACAGGTGGACAACAAAATGCTAATCCTCTTGCATCTCCTCCTTTACAAATATGTGCTGGTGCATCACTCCATCCCATTATAATCACTCCTAGTTAATTAAAAATTAAATTTATAATATTTTTTCTATAACCTGTATAATTAATAATTATTATCTTATATTTATATTCTACAAAATATTTATTTTTTAATATTTAAACTTATTTAAAAATATCATCAATATTTCCATTAAGAGCACCACGTGCAACAGAAACACTATCTGCACCACTTTCTAACATTCTAATATAATCTTTGTGTGATGTAACACTATTGTTTCCAATTAAATGCATATCTGTCATATTACTAATCTTATTGATAACATCATAATCAGCCTCCATAATGCCAGGATTTGTAGCATCAACATGTATGTATTTAACTGGATATGTTTCAATTAATTCAACAATAGATTTTATATTAGTATTTTTGACATTTGCTCTTATTTTAACAGAAATATCATAATTTTTATGTGAGCATACTTCTTCTAAAATAGATGAAAGATTATCAAGATTATAAAGTAATCCTTGACCTGCTCCACATTTAATCATAGCTTCTTGTCTACAATGAGCATTAACTTCTAAAATATCAATATCTTTATTGTTTTCTAGAATCTTAAAAGATTCATGATTTGTACCTCTTAAATTAACACTAATCAAACCCTTCCATTTTGGATTATAGTTGCATATTCGTTGCACTTCATTGCATATATCATCATTTAATGAGGATAAATCATTTAAAAATTCTTTTCTATTATTTTGAGTATTTTTAATTCCAGCATTAAGAGTTTCAATATCAGAATTATATCCACCTAATGTTATAATATCAACATTTTTATTAGTAAACTTTTTAGTAAATTCACCATTATTAATTCCAGCCATTGCTGATAAAACATTCATATAAACACCAAAAATTACAGTATTATTAAAATAAATATTTATAAAAAAAAGATAATCATTTAATATTCTATATATAATAGAATTTAATGATTTAATTATTCAAGATCGTTAAATACAAGTACTGAGTCATCAGTAACTTTTGCACGAATATCTTCAAGACCAATATCTGCTAAATCTGCAGCTTTTCCAGCTTTTTTAGCAATACCAATTCCAGCTTTTAATCTAACTCCTGTTTTTGCATCAACATTTTTCAAAGCATCACGTAACACATCTTCAGAAATGTTATTTGATGGAGCCATATAATTATCTCCACCTATGAAGAAACATAATCCACCTATCTTAGATAATTCTTCCATTAATGCAAAGAGAACTTCATAAACTTTAATAGATGTATCATATGCTGTTTCAACATCAGTTAATAATCCAGTAACATCATCAATATCAATATGAGCAATTTGAACTACACTATCATTATCTTCAACTAATGAATCAATATTTAATATTTCAGATCTTTCTGCATTTTGAGCTCCTCCACCTTTCTGAATCATTTCAGTTGCAATTTTCTGAGCTTCATATGCTGTTTCGGCACTACCTACACCCATACTGATTGTAATAGGGTAACGATTTCTAATAGAATTTTGGATTAATTTATGGTCATCATAATCCATACCATTACTTATTGCAATTAAATTATCAAACCTGTTAAAGAAAACAATTCCACCATGAGCACCAAATTCTCGTTCTAAATCACCATATAATCTTGATTGTAAAGTTTGTAGGTCAGGTTCTGCTCTAGGTCCTGGTGTAACAGTCCAAGGTCCATAATTATCTATTTGAATTAATGTAATTTGTATCATTTAATCACTTTTTAGTGTTCTTCAATATATTCCCTTTTTTTAATATAAAAAAATAAAATTATGAAAGTATTAATCTTGCAAGATTAATCTTATCTTCCTTTGTTTTTAAAATAATATTATCAACAGATACTTTTTCAATATCTTCTTCTATAATACTTTTATATTTGTTATCTGTAGTATTTATTATATAATGATCAAGGAAGTTTTTATATATATTACAAACTCCAATACAATTAACCTCATATCCTTTAGCTTTCATAAATTTACCAGCAGGACCACTTACAGTATCATCACCAATAATTGGAGATACACTTGTAACATAACTTTTTTCTAAAGCCTCTTTAACACCAGGCATACTGATAATTGGATTAATTGAAGTTATAGGATTTGATGGTCCAATAATTACTTGGTCACAATTTTCAATTGATTCAATAACATTATCTGCAGCTTCAACTTCATCATAAATAACATCATTAACGTGTGGTTTGGCTTGATTTGTTATTAAAAAATCATGAAAACTCATCATACCTTGATCAGTATCAATAGTAACATGGGATTGCATATTACTCATAGGTAATATTGTTGACTTAATATTTAATGCATCTTTTTGTATCCTAACCGCTTCTTGAAGAGTTAAACTTTTAAGAAGTTCAGTTTTCTGAATTTTAAGGCCACGATCCTTATCACCAATACGTAATGTTTCATGAAATCCTAATTTTTCTAATGTTTCATGAGTATAGAATGTATCATCACGACGGCCATACCAAAATTCTTCATTAATCAAATCACTCATTGTATATAGTACAGTATCAATATCAGCAGAAACATAAACTCCTGAAAAATAATTATTCTCAAGAGTATTAACAATAATTGTTAATTCTTCAGGTTTTACAATCTCTTTAATTCCTTGAAGTAACTTTGGAGTTCCAGTACCTCCAGATAAAACAGTAATCATAAACTATCACTACCTAAATGCATCAGTTTCTTCATCACGTAATATTTCATTAATTGATGCTTCATTACTATTACATTTAACATATGATGTATCATATCCTCTTATTAAAACAAGACACATTCCACTATCAGATTGTCCCATAATAAGTGATGCAGCACTTGCAAGTTCATCAGCTGTAGCTTCAATAGTACTTTTTAACTCACGTCCATACAAGTCAACATCGCCACGAAAATCAGTGCAAGGATGAATTCCACTAACACCAACACTAACTCCTATTGCTCCTACACGCCATGGTCTTCCCTGAGTATCAGATATTATAACACCAATTTCTGCTCCATATTTCTTATCAAGATATTCCTTAATTTCTCTAGCACTTCTATCAGGATCAACAGGAAGTGGTGTAACATAACCTTCCTCACAATTACTATTATCAATTCCAGAATTTGCACATATAAATCCTTTTTCAGTTTGAGTAATAATAAGTCCTTCTTGGCATCTGATAATACTTTTTGTATGATCAAGAATAATTTGACATTCTTTTGGATCTTTACCACTTTTTTCTGACATTTCATAAGCTTTCTTGGAAGGTTTTACATCTTCAATTTTAACATAATTATTTTCAGCTTTAGAAACAACAGTTTCAGCAAGAACTAATATATCATCATTTCTTAATTCAATTTGATTTTTAGATAATGTGTTGAATATAATTTCAGGTAAATTATCATTTTTCTTAATAATTGGAAAATCTTCAATTCCAATAATTTCTAATTTCATTCTAAATCTCTCTATATATAATAAGTACTTAATTTAAGTTTTACTAGTTATAATTTTTATAATTTTTAAATAATAAGCTTTATATAAAAAGGTTGGGTGTAGAGTGTGAAGTTCTGTTAAAACTTCAACATGGATTTTCAATACTGGGTTCTTTATTTCTACTTCTTTTAGTTACATAGTAATTATAACTTAATTTAGCTAAATTATATTTTTTTGAGTAAATCAACCTTTTTAACCTTCTGGTTTTCATTACTTATTTCAACCTTCTGGAACTTAGCATAATTAACTTTCACACCATCATCAAGGTCAATACCTATTTTCTTTGCAGCCATATAACCTAAAACATCATCATAAACTCTGGTTTCATCTAACTGTTTTTCAAGCTTATTTTTCTCCTTTTTAGCTTTTTGAACTTCTTTAGTTGAAGAAGAATTACTAATAATGTTATCTTCTGTATTTATTCTGTCATTAATTGCTCGCTGTGTTTTATGAAGGTAGTCTGTTCTAATACGGCTAAGGGTATCTGGGTTGTACCTGTGCATATAAATTAGGCAATTAAATCCATCTTTGTTTCCACTAGTGAAATACCAGTAGATTGGACATTTCTGGTACATTTTCACATGGTCTTTATAGAAATCTTTTAAAAAGTAATTTCTTATAACCTCACGACTAGTACTACCTTTATTATTTAAAGAATCAGCAATATATTTAAGATTCTTTTCTAAGTTTTCCTTACCAAAACAAACTCCTACAAAGTCACAGAAACGATTAACAATATCATCATCAAAATAATCAGTGTCAAGAACAGGAATAATATTATCATCATCAGGAACAAACTTATTGTAGTTATTTAAATCAAATTCTCCACCAGCATAGACAATACCATCCTCGTTGAGTGAATAACGTCCAAACATACAACCAACAGCATAAGAAATAAAAGACTTAATATCACCTTCGCGGTCAGCGAGATTCAAACTAATATCACTATCAGTTAACTCAGTGGATGTGACACCATAAATCTCATCAAACAAACTGTTAATCTCAAGTTCATTATTCTTTGT
>CAZHBQ010000020.1:0-25088 GCA_964530785.1 uncultured Methanobacteriaceae archaeon
TTTTTTTTTTTTTTTTTTTTTTTTTTTTTTTTTTTTTTTTTTTTTTTTTTTTTAAAAAAAAAGTGGGAAAGTGGGAATTTTACTCAATTTTGGTCCGCAAACCTTACAGCCCCAAGGGTTTCCGGCTGTCCCACTTTTTCCCCACTTTTTGATTTTTTCCCACTTTTTTCTCGAAAAATCGACTTTTTTTCAAAATTTTTAAAAATCCAAAAAATTAATTTCAAAAAATTAAAAAAAGTGGGACAAAAAATTTCACTAATTTTCATCATTATTTTCATCATTTTCATTATTATTTTTATTATCTTTATAAGACATCCATTTGAATAATGATTCTTTACATTCGTTACATAAATCATACGTTTCATGAGTAATATAATTTGAGCTATTTTTGGATACACTTATAGTTGCAAATCCATTAATATCATCATATGAAGAAGAATACTTACTATAGTCTTCATACATTTTTTCACATCTATCACATTTTTTGGCAATAGCCATTCAGAATACACCTCCTTTAAAAAAATATCATATTTCGTCCTTAACTAATAATTTCATTCCAGTATGTTCTTCTCCATCAATTTCAACTTCTATAAAACTTGGAGTACATACGAGATTATGTCCAGATGGTGCAACAAAACCTCTTGCAATAGCAATTCCTTTTATTGCTTGATTCAAAGCACCTGCTCCAATTACTTGTATTTCTACTTTTTTATTTATTTTAATTTGTCCCGCTATAGCTCCTGCTACTTTATTAGGATCACTTTTATTACTTACTTTTAAAATATCAATCGTTTCCATTTTTATCTTTCCTTCCTTTTTTAAAAATATTTCTGAAAAAATTACACAAACTATGCAAAGGTGGTTCATCTTCTAAAAATGTGTACTTTAATGTTACTTTGCATCCGCATTGAGGACATTTGATCCATTTATGTACACCAAAGCCACCTAAGAAATCCATTTCATCAGGACTTGTTACGTCAGTAATTATTTCATTTGTATAATATTGAAAATAACATTTGCATTCTGGACATTCTATTTTATTATTATCTGGGTAATTTCCTTTAATTATTATGTCAGGCATGACTTCGTTACCTCCTATTGTTTATTTCTTTTTGTTCCAATATACATTCTTCTTGCCATTTAAATTTTTTAATAGCTTCTCTGGTTTTCCAAAAATCTAATCCAGTATTTATGTCTGTTTGTATAACCTCCATACAATCAAATCTATTAGAAATATCATTTATTTCATCATCAATTATTAAATTAATGTAGTTTGGTATAATATATCTCCTTTGAAATCCATAATAATCTGGTTTAGAAAATATAATTGTTTCAGTATGTGAAGTATTAGTCTTCAACCAATTATCTATTTCGTTTCCTCTATTACCATCAAGTCTTTCAGTTACAGAAAATATATTCATACCATATTCTATTAATCTAGCTTTTAAAACAGTCATACAATTTTCAGTCAATCGCCAGGATGAAGTTAAAACTATTTTTCCTTTAGTAATATCTACTATTTTTCTCAAATTTTTTAATGAGCGAGGATTAAATGGCATGTTTTCACAACAAAATCTTCCACCATATTTCTTATGTTGTTTTTTATAATGGCGTTTATTATTTAATACACCATCTACGTCTAGAAAAATATAAGTGTCCATTATAATTCACCCTCTCTTAAATATTTATGAATACATTTATTACATAAATCAAATTTCTTAACTCTATTTAAACCTGATTTACCAATATTGCTTTTAGATATTTCTAATACATATCGTCTTTCTTTATTAGTATAAATTTTTTTATGGCATTTATCACATTCAAATATATTACCTTCTTTTTTATCCCTAGTATAATCAATACTAATTAAACTCATATATCAAGACCTCCTTGTACTTAATCTGATAATAACATTTTCTTTTTAAATTCTATTTCAGTTAAGCCTATAATTGTGTATTTAGCTAAGTCTAATAAAATATCATCTATTGTTTTATTTTCAATAGTAATATTATCTGAAGAAATAAATTTCTTACAATAGTTTAATTGGTCCTCTATTCGCACCAGGAACGAATTTAAGCCATATTCATTAAATGAACTAGAAAGTATATCATTTTCAACATTATGATGTGCGTATTCGTCAAATAATTTGTTAAGATAATATTTAAATATCTTTTCTTTTTCATTTAGAGTAACATCAATATAATGACATCCATCACATCCCATTTTTTCAACTCTACATGTATTCCATTCTTTTGGAGTACATTGTTCTTTTAAAATATCAGCCATAAAATTATTCCTCCATTTCAAAATTAGTTTCAAGTTGTGGAATATGTCTCATAATATCAGGTCCAAATTCTCTTTTAACTTGTATTTCATTTTCTTGTTTAAAAAATGTCTCATCTAATATCATTATTCCATATTCATGACAAATTTCTCTTTCTATTCTACAACCTCTAGCTGTCTGCCATCCTTCTACAAAATATACAGCATCAACATCTGATAAATATTTTTGTATAGTTCTACCTAAATAATGTAAACTAGGATTAATCATTTTATCGTCCGCATCATCATTAATAAATGAATCAACTACCTCAATATGATATTTTGCAAATCTATCTTTTAATTCTTTTTGTATTCTTTTGACTTTTTCATCTGGTACCCCAGACATTGGTTGAGATATCATAACTTTCATTGTTTTTCTCTCCTTTCTATAATTTTTACTATTTATTAATTCACAATCTACTTTCTTTTTAGCTTGTTGAAAATAAAAATTAATAACCCAAGATTGACCATGATAATCTGTTGTTAGATCATTAGCCATATCATGTATCATTTGATTGTAAATATAATGTTGGTATAATTGATCACTAATTTTCATATAGTCACCCTTTCTTATATCTTTCATCTGGCTCATAAAAACCAATTAAATTTTCTATTGCAGATATCATAGCATCATCTACAATTATAAGAGCACATTGGTATGTTTCTTTTATTGTTTTATATCGATCAATAATATGTTTTAGATAATTAATATATCCATAGTTTTGTTCTATTAAGTCTTGTTCCAATATTTTTTTAATTATTTGTATACTCTTCGTACTCTTCTACGAGGAATATAATTTTGTAATTGTTCTTTTAAATTGTGATTTTCTTCTCGTAATTGTTTTATTTCATCTGTTTCTCTTGACATTATGTTTCCTCCTATAATTCTATAATATTTAATCCGGGTTTTGGATCATTCATCGTATTCATCATTTTTAATAATAGTTCATTATCCTTAGCTGCTTCTGGTCCATTAGGATTTTCTTTAGATTTACGTATATGTTCTTGAAATTGTTCCCAAACTGTTAAAGGGTCTTTATCTGGTTTTATTTGCATAGCAGTTTGTTTGTATCTATCTGGTACAGAAAATTCTATATAGGCATATGTCTTATCAAAATTATCATCATAATCTCTTAAATAATTAGGATGACGTTTCATCATTTCAAATACTCTATCATAGTCTCTTCTATTTTCTCCACCACATCTAGTATAAACTATTATTTTATCACCATCTTTATTCAAAAATATATTTCTATATCGTCCGAATATTGCTTTATTTAATCCTAAAAAACCTATTAATACATTTGCATCTGGATTTTCATCAAATAAAAAATTATATAAACTCATCCTGTATAATCCTCCTTTAAATATTTTATAAATTCCTTATCATTTAGTAATGTTTCCCATAATCCGTGTTGGCATAAAATTCTTTTCATAATATCATGTTCTATCTTAAAATCATGTAAATCTTTTTGTAATTTTGCATTTTCTGAAATTAAATCTTGATAACAATCCTCACAATAATTTGGTTGGTGTTGTTTTCCGCAATGTTTACATATAATTAATTCATCTGGATCTAACATCTTTATGCTCCTTTCTTTGTTTTAATTCTTGATATGTTAATTCATCTTCAACTTCTTTTTCTGGTATAAATGTTCTTTTAATTTCAATATCAGGTATTTGTTCTTTTGAACGGGATATTGTAAAATTGACATTTAGTGTTAAAAAATATCGATTATCACCTAATATATTTTCAGCATTATCTATTATTGATTGACCACAATCCTTTATTTGTTTTATTAATTCTTCATATGTGTATAACATTCGTCCTCCTGTTTCCACAAATATCACCCCCTCTTAGTATTTACTATTTCTACAGGAGTTTCTGCTTTACATCTTGGACAAATTCCATAAAAGCCATAGCCATTAGCCGTATATTTTTGTTTAACAGGTATCCTTTCTTTACCACACCATTTACATTTAACAGTTTCATCTTTTATTTGCATATTCCACACCTCCATCAAATTATTTATAGCATGCATTGTTTCCTCAGCCTTTATTCCTAATCGTGTAAAATATTCGACACATGTATCTGCTGGATCTGTAGATAAATCTATCCCTATTGTATAGTTTCGATTAAATGTGTCATTAAGCAATTTATATTGATTTGTTATTGGATCTGTTTCATTTGCTATTATACTCTTTTTAAACATATTACCCTCCTTATTGGATTCCTTGAAAATATCCCATTAAATTAATTTTTTCAATCATATCATTGATTCTAGAATTAAATTCTTCGTTTTCTTCAGAAGTTTCAGGACAGAAAAGTTCTATTTCATTTTTGTAATTATTTGATTCATTAATATAAAGTTTATGTATCATTTTAGGCTCCTCCTTTTTTGGTTCATAAGATTCATAAGATACTTCTAAATCACTTTTTAATCTTTTATACATTCGTTTTAATATTCTTGATACTTGAGATTGACTTGTATTTAAAATATTTCCAATTTCTGATTGAGTTTTACCATGTGTTCTTAAATATAAAATTTTCTTTTCAGTTTCTTTAAACTCAAATCTGTCAAGTGTTTGTTGAATAACAATATCTGACAATATTTCTTCAGTAAAATCACCCTCAACTGCAAGCTGATCTTCAATTGTTAATGGTTGTTCTTTATCATCAAAGACAACAGTATTTATACTAAAATCATTGTTATTATGTTTTTTGACTGAACGTAAGTAATAATTTATGTCATTAAATATAACTTTATATGCAATAGTGGTTAAACTCCATTTAGGGTTATAGATTTTAATAGCTTCCCATAACCCTAATAGAGCAATTTGCTTAATATCTTCATATTCATTTGGATAATTAATACGATACTTATTTGCTATTTTATAAGCAATATTAATATTTTTATTAAATATATCATTCATTTCATCAATTGACATAGTATTATACCTCCATTATTTGTTAGATTTTTTAGTTTGTTTTTTCATCTCAAAATAATGTGGTTTTCTTGAATTTGTATTTGTAGGCATACTTAAACAAGTATGGCATGGATCTTTCCAATCTTCACTGTCTTTAAATTTACAATTTTGACAATAAGTATTATAATCAACTATATGTTCTTCAACTTTCATTTGGTTGTCTCCTTTCTTTATTCTAATTCATCTTCAGATATTATATATCCTAAGCCTTTAACTTTTCCATAATACAATTTATGTGGAAAATTTCTATTAAAATCTGGTCTTCTTCTTAAGAAATTATAACAAGCATAATTACCACATAATGCATTATTAAAAACTTCATCATTGTTTAGTGTATTAGTTACTGCATAATCTACTACAAAATCTTTACCACCAAGATCACGGTAAGAAATATCTTTTTTAATTTTACGTATGGTCATTGTTTTATTCCTCCTTAATTAAATTTTATTAATAAATTCTTTTACTATATTAATTCCTTTTTCTGTAACTCCACCTAAATTTTTATCTATACATTGAGCTACAGTATAACCTAAATAAAATCCTATTCCTAATTTTATATAATCTTTCATCATAATTACACCTCCTAATTAAAAAATCTGTTTTGTATAAAACGTTTGTAATCGTTATAAATATCATTGACTATTTCATCTATATTAAATGCTGTAATATAACGATTTTTTGTTATTTCATTTAATTTAACTTGATATCTACATGTAGGACAACCAAATATACTAATAGTTATGTCATCATCTTTTTTACCTACAAATATCTTTCCTTTAACACGTTCCTCTAAACGTGATCTTACATCCATGCATCTAACAAATTCATATCTTAACATAATACTACCTCCTATATAAATTTTCTTGCGTATCTTGATTCATTAAAATTCTTTTTATCTATTAAAGCTCGATTAATTGACAAATCAATATTTGATTTACTTTTTAAATGATAATAATATAAATCCTTATATGGAGTATTTAACCTATCTATCCTACCACATGCCTGGTTTAATGTTTTATAAGAATAATTTTGACTAAAAAATATCATTGTATCAGTGCTAGTGCAATTCCATCCTTCGGCACCAGCTGTATACTGAACCAAATATATCCATTCATCACTAGTCGGTATTTGATCATGTTTATGTCCATTCCATTCTCTTACTGGCCTTCCCCAATAATCAATAGATTTTAACATATTTAATTCATAATCAAAATTATAAAATATAATAACTCTAGGTTTCTCTTCAGCTATCTCTAATACCTTTACTAACCTATCATCAGATTCATTAACAATTCTTCTTAATACATAACATAATTCTGATGCTTGTTTTATTGGTTCATTTGTATAAGGATTCCATCGTAATTTCATAGTCTGTCTATACTTTTCTTTATTATATAATACCCAAATATATTCATGATGAGCAACTGTATTACGTTTGAAATCCATGTCAACAAGTATTTGATTCCTGTATTTAATTAATCTTCCTTGATTTATATATCGTTCAATTTTTGGAAATTTACTGAATCTTGAATAAACAACATGTTCTCTGTTAAACTCTGTTTTATTTCTATAAAATCCATTAGCTATAAAAACTGGAATATAATCACTCCAAGTATCACCAGGTGTTGCTGAGAGTAATATCCAGTTATTTGATTTAGTTATTTTTAAAAAGTTTTTAGTCCAAGTTCCGGTAACCAACTACTCTTTGTTCATCAAATATAAAGAAAGCATTAGTTATATTAGCATACTTTTTAATATTATTCCATGAATCAATAATAACTTTACAATGTTGTCTCTTTACAGATTTTTCATCTGTACCCATTAAAAAATATGTCAATTCACCTTCCCACTCAAGAGTATCACGTTTGTGAGCAGTTGTTATAATATATAGATCTTTAGGTTTTACCATTTTATGAAATTTATTATCTATTTTTCCGTCCTTGCTCTTTAAAATAATAATAGAGTGCAGTTCTAGATTTACCAGAACCGACACCTCCACATAAAATACATCCATTATGCATATTATCAACTGCTTCTATTTGATAATCATACAAAAATGATCTGCTTTCTTCTTTCATATTTATCTAACCTTTCTGTTGAATAGTACTCTTTTCTTTTAGTTTAGCTTTTATGGTTGCTAAAATATCTTCAACTTGTTTTCTAGTTTCATCATTCAACATAATATGTTCTTTTCTTTCATCATACCAATCAAATATCTCATAAAGATTTCCTTTCTTCCAACTAAATGACCACCAATCACATATCATTTCTATAATATATTCATATGGCATTTTTAGACATTCAGTTTGTTCATTTGGATCATCTTTATGTAATATCCAATGTTGCCAATGATGAGGATTCTTTTGAATATGTCTTAACCAAGCATAATTAAATTTTTCTACAACTTCAGCTGATCTATTTTTTCCATAAAAATAAGTATCATATGCATCATACTCATCTTCATCATTTTTAGAAATATCATGTTCATACATAATATTATACTCAATTTTAGATGTCATATCATCATTAAGTAAAATATCAGGTATGTATTCTTTTATCCATAGGAAACCATCATATACAGCTTGCTTGTGTTCTTTTAAATATTCATTATATTGAACACTCATTATATTTTACCTTCCTTTCTAAGAGCATGCCAAGCTTCTCTAATTTTATTTGTTTTCATTGAATGTTTTAACATATTTCTTAATATTTTTCTATTATATACTCCTTTTCTTTTATATTTAGTATAATCTGTTTTATTTGTTTTTAACAATTTTTTCTTAATGTCTTTGTTCACATTTGTTTCTATATTAGCTTGCATGTTATTCTACCTCCTATTCTTGAATATCTTTATTCAATACGATTTCTGCAATTTCAAAATTATCATCTGGTTTTAATCCTACTAACAATTCTTTACAAGCAGTTGCTAATTCAATTGATGGAAATATAATTGCCTTTGTTAAATCATTAGTTACATATGTACCATTAGATACTAACATATTAAAATAACTAACTTCATTGTTCTCTTGATTTTTTATTACAACATACATAATTGTACCTCCTTTATATTCTTGGTAATGGAATTTTTTCCACTTCTGCTCTTACTTCTAAGTTTTTTATATAACTATTCATATTATAAAGTTGATCCTCTAATAGTGAAATATCACATGTAGGAGTAAATCCTAAAGTACCAGCTTCATTTTTAATTAACATTTTATGCAAATTATTATATCTTATTTTTGTTTGCACATATTCAGCTACAAATCTTAATTTATAATCACTATTTTTCATTAAATCAACAGTATCTGCTAAAGTAATTTCATCTAAATTATTAAGTTCTCTAATAATTGTTTCTAGATCATACGTTTTTGGTTTTATATCAACAGTATTTTCCATATTATTTATTTCCTTTCTTTTTATTAGGGGTAATTAGGGCCCATTCACAAAGCTGACTAAATGAGCCCATTACATCTAATTAATATAATTATTTCTAGTAATACCTTTTATTGTCCACATTTGGGCTTCTTCAAGTTTAGTACAAACTAACGATTTTTCTCTACAATCAGTAAGTATATGGTCTATAAATTTGTACATTTCTGAAAATGTATATCTAGTAGCTGCTATTAATTTTTCTTGATCTTTATTACATTTTGTGTATTGTGCTCTTGGATGTAATGTACTATTATTTAGTCCATTTTCTTGGTTAGAAGAAACATCTTTAACAGTAATATCATTATTGTCGTTTGGCATATATAACATCTCCTTTCTCATCAATATGTTCTACTAAGATAAGGTGTAAATTTGGGTTTATCTTTTCTCTTAGAATTTTACTATGCAGACCATTTGATAATACGTCACGTCTGCAATCTATTAGAATAGACTGACGTAAAGTATTAAAATTATCTGCATAAGTTTCTTTAATAAATTGTATTGTCATAAATATCACTAACTAAAATGGTAAATCATCAGCTGCATACTTAGCTCCAAATCTATCTATGTTTTGTATAACATTAATAGCTTGTAGATAAGCACTTCTACCAGTTTTGCCATTAACTTCCCAATCATATCCTCTTAAATCCATATCAACACTAGAAATATCAATTTCATCTAACATATCAATGGTTTCTTCTGATAGTTTTTGTACTTTTTGTCCAGACACCAAATATACCCCTGGACCTCTATTATTAAATTTTATCTTAACTGGTAAAAACATAAATGGTGATTCATCTTCATCTCTTGGTGCTTTAATTTTTACGTTCCATCCTTCTGCTACTAATTTATCACATATTTCTTGATTAGGAATAATAACTGCAAAGTTTCTATCTCCTTCTCTATTGTACTTACTTGCTAAACCTGAAAAATTCCTATAAATTATTCTTGCATCTTCTATTTGCAAAATATTGTTATTAATATCAACTTTCATAATTGTATCTCCTTTCAAAAATAAAAACATAAGAGGATATTACTATCCTCATTAAATACTTGGTTTTGCGGTTTCTATTAATTGTCTTAATATTATACCAGAATCTTTTGCTAATTTCTGCTGAATATCTTTGTCTATATTATTAGTTTGTAAAGCTGAATCAAAACTAATTCCAGCCATACCAATACCATGCATAACACCTTCAGCATAACCTTTTGCATACATACCTCTAGTTAATTTCAAACCTATTAATGTACCTACAACACAAGTACCAATAATATAAATATTGCTCTTATGTTCTTTAACAAATTGATTTGTTTTACTTTCTTGTGCTTTGTTTTTTAGTTTGTCTTTTAAATTTTTTAAATTCATTTAAATATACCTCCTTATTATTTTTCTAGTAAGTTCTTTATGTCATATAATTCACATAACTTATAGCCCAATTCATTAATTTGTTTTAAGTATTTTTCTAATTCAGCAATTATATTAACACCACCTAAATCATAATTCATTTTATCAAGATCAGATAGTTTAATAAATTCCTTGATAGTTCTATACCTATCACATTCTAAATCCTTGATTCTTTGGTTAATTTTCTTTATATCATCCATAATTACACCTCCTATATAGGTGTATGTTTTAATCGCGACAATGAATTATA
Source organism: uncultured Methanobacteriaceae archaeon (assembly GCA_964530785.1). Lineage (GTDB taxonomy): Archaea > Methanobacteriota > Methanobacteria > Methanobacteriales > Methanobacteriaceae > Methanosphaera. The sequence goes on from CAZHBQ010000020.1 coordinate 10,395, forward strand.
TATCGAGATAAATTGTGTCCTAATTTACATTCATTCATATCAAATTTTGGACAATCCCAACATGTTTCATAATGTGGATCTCCGACATGGAGGATATTTCTCATATTGTCCATCAGTAGTTAATTCTAAATGTCCGCTTTCAGGGATATGGATCGTCAGAAACGAACCATTCAAAATCCCCATAATTATTTATTGTAGCAACTGCATCATCTACTAGTTTATTATAATAAGAACGATCAATAAATTCTTCATTTGTTCCTCTAACTGTTTCAGATTCAAGCCATCTATAACCTTTAGAACCGGTCACAGCATAATATTTTCCATCTTTTTCTCTAACTAATAATCCACCACCATGATCTGGCATTATAGGACAGAAATTACCAACACGGCCAACAAATTGGTAATCATGTCCTTTAGCTATTTGTTCTTCTAATATAGCAGCTTGAATATCATATTCTTTTTCTGTTATTTCATTCTTACGTAATTTAGTATTTAATTTAGATAATTCTTTTTCTAGTTCACTAACATCTACTAAATTTTCGTTCATATCCAAATATAATCTTGTAGTCACTGATTTGGTTTCACACATATCCTCAAATTTAATAGGTTCTTTACTGAATAATGTTTTAAATACATATGGTATTTGGAACTGAGTACCAGTAGCATCCCATTGTCCGTCTTTTTTACCACCCTTGTATTTACAAATATAAACAGCATCATTAACTAGACACATTCTATCATATGTAGCCTCATGCTCAAATGTATATCCATACTTTTCTCCAAAATCCATAACAAATTGTATAATCTCTGGAGTTGCATTAGGTATCTTAATAGAATCTGTTTTAATATGTGCAACAGTAAATCCTCTAGCTTGTACTTCATGTTTTAAATCTATCATAAATAATGCCCCACGTTTAGCAACTATATTATCTTTATTACGAACATCTCTAAATGGATTATCGAAGTTTGCAGCTGTTAATCCATATATAGAATTAATTGCGGTTTTAAGAGCATTAGCTAAATCTTTTGATGTTATCTCACCGATCTTTTACCTTTTGAATATATGGTGTAAGCTTTCCATCAAGCATATTACTAACTTCTTTCCAATTTTCATGCTTAACAGAAACCCTTCCTTCAACAATATCCCTAAATTTTTCAGTATAATCAGGTCCAAATAAGCACTCAGCAATATCGCTGTGGGGATGCATACTAGCAACATCCAGCAAAGCAACATTACAATGAATACCAGGCTCAGCATAAACATAACCTCCTTCACCTACTTCTTCTCCTCTATAAGTTGATACTCCATTCTCATACTTATAACCTGGAAAATATGGGAGAATAGATTTTGCTTCACCATGTTTTTGTGCCATCATCTTAGGACAAGCTTTCTTTAAGAATTTTTCTATTTCAGAATCTAGTTCAAATACCGGTTCCGCTAAATTTCTATAACAGAATTTACTTTGAGGATTCTTTTCTTTATCAAATATAATTTTTGTTGTTAATGTATTTGTTGTATCATTAACACTCATTCCTGCTAAATCTGCTAGAATTTGTCTAGCTGTCCAGTCTGCAGATAAATAATTAAAAGCCGCTTCTGTTGCAATAACATCATTATCACAATATTCTGCGACTTCCATCCATTTATCTTCTGGAACTGGTTGATCCCATGGCATTCCTAATTCTTTATGGTGTATACCCATCTCAATTTCTAATTTTTTCAAAGATTTTTTATTACCAGCTGATGCAAAATCATAAACATCAGTATATGATAAATTATAAGCTTCTCCAAAAAATGCGTTACGTTCACCATTTATAATTCTTTGAGACAGATTATATAATTGTTCATTAGAATATCCCATAAGTCTAGCATAAATTAAATGATTATCATATCGTCTGCAATTGAAACCTATTAATTTGTATTTCAATAATTGTTCTATATCATTTGGTGTTGGATTTATCATTCTTACCACCTGATTATCAGGTCCTTGAATTTTCCAATTAACCAAAAATAAATTTGGAAAAACTTCTATATCATAAAATACAATAATATCTTCTTTTGAATCAATCGCATCTGATGGATTATCACTTTTAAAATGCATTTGTTTAACAAGTTTAATACAATATTCAGATTGATTTGTACTATTTGCTGCAAAAGCATAAATATCATTCTTCATATCTGAAAGATCATATTTTAAACCTTGTTCATAAGCATCTTCTAATATCTTATAAATAAAATCAATACTAGGTTTTGTACCTGGATGTATTTCTTTATTAAGATTTCTTTCAATAAGTTTTCTTAGGCCTATTTCACTTTTTATAATATTATCGCCTATCACTTTCTTTTCTCCTTTCATGGGTAAACCAGAGCTAATAGTTTTAATAGGTAAGTTATTACATTTAGTCAACTTTCTTCGAAGTGAACTTTTACCTGTAAATACTTTAATTTCTATACTATCGGCATACACACGACTTAATTTTGTTACATCTCCTAAGAAAATATAATGCAAATGTATTCCCTGACCAGACTTAGATAATTCTGCATAAGTAGCTGGCCATTCACTTGCTGCTTCTAAATTCTTCTCAAAAGATTTATTACCATTTTCATCTTTTAGATCAAAGTCTATTACTATATGATTTTCTGGAATTTTTACATAATGTACTTTTGATGTGTCTATTTTATTCAAAGTAAGTCTAACATTATCCCATTTTTTACTAGGTGTTTCTTTTGATGTAGCATATTGAGCTAAACAATTGGCACATTCTTGATCAAATATAGATTTTTGTTTTTTAAATTCAATTACATACTTTTTAGGTTTTGGAGCTTCATTATTAGATTGTTCTTTATCATGTTTTAAAACATCTATATTAAATCCTTTAAAAAAGCTACGTACATGATTGCCATCAGATGTTTTATACTCATCATAATACTCTTTAAAATATGTTTTTAATTCATTCTTAAATACTCTCATTGACATTGGATAAGTAACTCGTGCATCTTCACAATAATTTTTATATAATTCCCAAGCTTGTTTTAATGTTGTACTATCTTCTTTTTTAAATATACGATATACATCCATCATAAAATTATAAAAATCATTAGTTTCATCTATCATAGATACTGGTACATATTTATTATAAAAATTTCTATTATTTTCATATATCTCTTTGCAATGCCAAGCTATAGCACCTAATTCAAATTTAATTTCTTTCATTAAAGAATTATATTCACTTGCTGATACCTTATTACCAGTTGGTGTTACATCAATTAATCTTCTTATAACACCCGATTTACTATCAGTAATTTTAACTGGTTTATTTGTACCCATAAATAAGAAACAATTGAATCTATTTTCATATGACTTCTTAAATTTTTCGTTAACTGTCATATATTCATGAGAAACTAAACTATTTAATCTAGTATTATCTTCAATCCTTGATAAATCTCCATCATGTTGAATTGCAACTAATGGATTATCACGGAATGGTTCTAGAGCAAATGATGAACTAGCACTACCTAATGCTTTAGCATCAAATACACACCAATATCCTTCAAACAACATTTGTATAATATTTAATACCGTTGATTTACCTGTTCCAGATGCCCCATAAAATACCATAAATTTTTGTAATTCTCTTGAATCACCATTAACTATAGAACCAATAGCCCATTCAATTTTATGTCGTTCGTCTGGAGAATATAATACATCCATCAATTTATCATATGCTGTTGTATTACCTGGTTCTAAAGCATATGGTAAATGTTTTGTGGCATAACATTCTCTAGTTATTTCTTCATTCAAAAATATAAGTTTTTGATCCAAAGTTTTATACGTATCACGAATTTGTTTTTGACAATATTTATGCCATCTATCAATCAAATTATTATTTGAATTATATAAATATACACCATATGATGCATTCTCGCCCATAGTCTTATTGTACTCATCAACCTGTTTATGTGTTTCTATATCTATCAAAGCTAGTACGTCATCTTCGTCAGTAGACCATATTTGTCTATCTTCAATCCATATAGCATAAAAATCTCCACCTCTAATCATAAGATCTTTTGGTTTGGGATATAGTCGAAATGTAGGATAGATTTCCATTTTACCTGTTTTGCTAACATAATGTTTTTCATACATTAAAAAATCTAACATCGACTATTCTCCTTTCGTATTTAACTCTGATAACTCCTCTTCAATAGTATCTATTCTGTTATTTTGGTCTTGTAACATTTTACCTACAGCAAATAAACCAACTCCAAATAATATAAATTTAATATTAATATTTTTTGTTAATTTTTTTATAGCATCGTTGTTCTGTACAATACCTCCTACTAAAATATCAATCATTTATAGTTCCTCCTTTCTAACTTATTGTATTTAAATACCAACACATCTGTGTCCATATTTCAACATCTCTAAGATCTTGATCGCAATCACGAATATAAAACAGCCCTCCTTTGCCGTTTGGTTCATATTGTCTTTCTAAAAATCTATAGATACATTTATTAACATACTTTTCATCATAAATATCATCTGACATCGCACTAATACCAATAGTAGATAACATACCCCAAAACCATTGTTGTGTTCTATCACCGTATTTTGGGTCGTCCATAATTTGTTCTTCAATTCTTATAGCTAATGCCAATATCATTTCAAGAACACTACATGGATCATCTAAAATATCAAAAGCTCTATTATCATTTATAACAGTTCCAAAACGATACCTCAGGTTAACTCCATCCATGGCTCTATTGACATCATTACGAATATAAAAATCAAATTGTGTATCATATAAATTTACAAATAATTTTCTAAATGATATATGTCCATTTAATCTTCCTTTACAAGCATAATTATACAGCCATTCAAAATATCTATTTTTAACCTGATTTTGATAGTCCATTATTCAGTATCTCCTCCTGTTACTTCATAAAAATGTTTTTCAGAGATTAATATTTCATAATCAGTTTCATCTTGTTCATTTCTTACAAGAACTCTCTCTACATAACGATCTTTCTTGAATTCTTCTAATGCATCACCAACCGTTGTGAATTTATCTTCAACTTCAAGATCTTCATCTGTAGCTAAAATATTATCTCTATAATACCAGAATAATGTTTTTTGATCATAATCTTCTAATTCACCAAATTCTTCTTCAGATATAAGATATGGTGCTGTACCATCTTTTTCTCCTTTAGGATCGTCTATTATTCCGTTAGATAATTCTTCATTATAATCTGCTCGTATGTTTTCTTCATTTGTGTCCACATTATTTCCTCCTGAGATACAATTGGGATTTTCATTATGTTCTTCTTCAATGTCATCCATTACTTTTTTATATCTTTTGAATCTTGTAACAACATCATTTATTTCATCATCTGCTCTTTTTTCATAATATCTCTTTACGAGAAACCATGTAGTACCAGCACCAACGCCAGCACCAGCTAAAAATATCAATATATTTTTCATGTATTTATTCCTCCCATTCTAAATTTCCTAATATATTACCATCTACATTAAAATCTAAAAGAATATTTCTTTCATATCCATTAACAAAAGCTCTTTTTCTTTCATCAGTTACATCATAGATTCCAAAATCTACATAGTTGTCTCCATTATTATTCCATTTCCATCCCACTACTTGACCTGCTTTAGTTTTAGGGATACCTAACATTGAATATACATCATTTAAGAATAAATATCCTTTACATTTTAATACTTCATTAGCATAATCTTGTTGCCTTCTTAAAAACATTAAATTATATTCTGAATCTTTCTTCCATTGTGTAGAAGATTCTTCAAAAAATCTAGCATATGGACTTATTTCTTTAACTTCACCATTTATCTCATATACTGTCTTTTTAACTTCTTTGCCTTTTTCATTCTTTTCTACTATTTCTTTTGCTTTTATTCCATATTTAAGTTCTTTGTCTACATCTTCACCGAATCTTTCAACTACATTTTTTCTATAATTTTTAAATCCATTTTCCATTGCCAAATATGCTGCTCCTAATGCTGCATTTCTTTTCTTTAATATTCTTTGACCAAATAATATAGATGCAATTGATAATGTGCCTAATACTATTGCTGGACTATAAATTTTTAATAATTTTACAGTTGTTTGCACATTTGTTATATACATATCTTTCTTTGCATCTTCTTCTGTATATTGTACTTCATGATCAGCAAGACAAATTTCAATATTTTCTTTTACTTGTTTCTTTTCTTCAAATATAACATCTATTTTTCTAGTTGCTTTGCATGCTAATACTGTGGCACTAACACCACCTATAATACCTAATGTAGTACAAATTTCAGGAGCATGCTTTTTAGCCTGAAAACCTACAGTATGTATTGTTCTACTTAAATTTGCTGGTAATTTTAACATATTTATATCCCTCCTATTAATCTATTGGAATTGCTCTAGGCATTTTAATCATAAAACCATCTCTGGTTCTAACAATTTCAGCTCTAGTTATATTATTCCATCCATATTTATTATCTGTATAATTACCTGTTATACCTACAAGATCATATAAGTCAGCTACTCTTACTAATCCGTATGTATCCATTAATTCATCCATTCTTGCTAAGACATCTTCTGCTTCCCCTCGAGAAGGAAGTATAATATCATCATAAGAATATTGATTTACTATCATAGCTTGTCTATCATTTGCACGAGGTCTTGAATAACCTCCATCATAATAATTTCTATATGATACTCTATCCGCTGTAGAGCGTCCTCTACCTCTTTTAGATTCACCATATAAAATTATGTCAATACCATCGGTTACAATATCTGATATAGCTTTTTTAATTGCTGGAATTAATACATCACCAAAAATATAAGACTTTACACTAGGTGCTTCTTCTGATATTATATTACCCATAAATTTATCAAATATGCCCTTTTTCTTACGTTTTACCGTACCAGTAACTACTTTTTCTGTAACTCTCTTTTCGTTTTTTTGTTCTGCTATTTTTTTCTGTTCTTCTTTATACTTATGAGAGTTAGGTGGATAATTCTGAATTTCCAATGTTTTATTCTCCTTTCTTTAAAATAAAAAAAATAAAAAGAGTATCCGTTTATTAGATACTCCTTTAATCGATTAAAGACATTATTCTTCAGTTTCTTCTTCGACTGAATTTACTTCTGAACAATCTTCAGTATCTACTGTTGCTACTTTTTTAGCTTTAATCTTTCTAAATACTATGTAACCTACACCAATTAATGCTGCTGCTATTCCAACACCAACACCTACTTTTACTAAGTTACTTGCATTAGAAACCTCAGCTACTTCTGCAACTTCTTGTACTGGTTCTAATTCTACATTTTCCATAGTCGTGAAACCTCCTTTCTGTTATGTCTCATTAAAGTATATGCAATTTTCGCGTTTACTTTTTACATAAATTTATCGAAATCATATTTTGGACTAATATCAACATCAAATACAATACATGGTTCATCATGTTCAGTTAAGCATGCATTGAATCTTGCTTCTACTAGCCCGTCATCTAGATTCCAACCCATAAGATCACCATTTTTTATTCCATCTAAACCTAATTCATAATAAAGTTCATTTAAAGAAATATAATGATCGTATGTAAGTCTTCTATTAATTTTATTAATAGTTTGTTTAATAGTTTCAATATCTGATTTAAAATATCTACCAGATATCATATCTTTGCATAATGTATTACCATTTGAGGTAACAATTATTTGATTTGGAGAAGGCTGATTATTATTGACATCATCTTGAGCGATTTTGTCTCTTATCTCTTGTTCCTTCCTTTCACCAAGAGTATCTATAACTTTATCTCTATACCTTATTAAAGTACGTTCAGATAATGCATAAGCTGCTCCTAGTGCTGCGTTTCGTTTGTAATTTACTGCACTTGCTCCTATAATACAAGCACTTGATGCAACAAAACTTAAAGCTGATGGTAAATATGGTCTCCATATAACCAAGAATGTTTCTTTAGGTGTTAAATGATTGACATCTAATTGTTCTTTTTTGTTTTCTACTAATGTCATAACTCTTGGTGTAGCTTTTACTGCAGAAACAACAGAATATCCCATTCCAACTATACCTATGCCTGTTAAAATTTCAGGACTATGCTTGCATATAAATTTCTTTGAGTTGCTAAAAAAATTTACAATCTTCTGATTCATATTATTCTCCTTTCTCAAAAATTCAAAGGGTAAGATTACCCTTTATTTTGTTAAATTTGCAAGTTGTTCTTTTACTGCTTCATAAATTATTACCTGCTGAGATTTGTTTGATGCAATAGCACTAACTATTGTTCCAGCTAATGTTAATGCAAGACCTCCAAAACTCATAAGTTTAATCATTTTTGAACCCATTTAAATTCCTCCTTTACATTATTCTATTATAGTATAAGTTTTTTTCGCGTTTATTTTATTATAATACCATTAGCATCAAAATTAACATTTGGTTCTGTAACAGCATTAATAATAAATACTTCTATTTTGTCTTCTTGTTCTCCTCCAACATCCATACAACAGAGTTGATTTTCAAACTTAATTTCAAAATATGTTCCATCATCATACCAACCTATTTCGTTAGCATATGAAAGTGGTTCCAAACCCAATAATTGGTAGAAATCATTCATAGTCACTGCTCCACTTGCTGCAAATTCTGCATTTAGATCATTTTCTGCTTTGAGAACGGCATCTATACTACTTTCAAAATATCGTAAGGATTGGTAATCAAAAAATAATTGGCCATCATCGTTAAAATTTTTAATCATTACAGGATGATCATTAACTATGGCATTCTTTATTTTCTGATCAGCATCATCTCCATATAATTCTTTTGTTTTTGCTACATATTCTTGATGTAAATTATTTAATGTAGCATATGCCGTCATAAGTGCATTTTGTGTCTTAGTATTTAAAATATGTAAACTTAAAATACTAGTAAGAGTTGTTACACAACTAATAGCCGTAGGTATATATGGTTTCCAAGCTACTTTAATTGTTTCTTTTTTAGTTAATTCTCTACCTTGTAACTCCTCAGCATCATTAATTAATTTAAGTGCTTTAGGAGTTGCTTTAATACCTAATACTGTTGTTGTTACTACTCCTATCATACTAAGACCTGTTAAGATTGTTGGTGAATATTTTTTTAATAAAATTTGTGCATTTGTCATGAATATTTTCTCCTTTCTTTAAAAATATCTATCAAAAACTAAAAGGACTTTCTATAGTCCTAATTAGTGCGAGATAGCGTATTACCTCTTATTCGCTTTGGGAATGGCTCCACTTAAAATATTGCGTCCTAACGTACTGGTTATAGTTGATGACTGATCAAATTTAAATGTTAAAACTATCGAATAGATTGATACTGCTGTTGATACTGTAAATGTAGTGATATCTATTAATTTGTTAATTAAATCTTTTCTCGATTCAGATTTTAGTTGTTTTTCATTCATTACATTATTTGACTCAATCTGAGCAAGTTCAATTAATTCCTTTCTAATATTATCACGTTCTTTTACTGCATCTACATAGATTTCATCTTTCTTGTCTAAACCCTTTATAAGACCAGACACATTTTCATAATCACTCCATAGTGCATCTTTAATTTTGTGCATAACACATTCCTCCTATTAATATATTTGCATAATACCTTCTCCATTAAAGGATAAGTTATTCTCGCGTTTCATTTACTGGTATTTTTGCTCCATATACAATTTTCATTATAACTTTTTTAATCTTCCCATTTTTTAGATCAACTGGATATAAATGTACTCTCATCTGTTGAGTATGCTCATCAACAGCGATATATCCCCAAGTAGTCTTTGGAAATATAAAAGCTATTGTAATTGCTATACCGAGATATAAGACCACATATTAAGCCTATAAGATAATACAAAAGCATAAATTTACTCTCCTTTCTAATTCTGAAAAAATAAAGAGCATTGCTGCTCCATATTTTAGGTAAAATTGTTTTAAGATTTAATTTTTAATTGTTTACAAAATTGTTTATTATTTTTTAATTTTAGTAAATACATCTTTTCCAAATTTTACACCAAGTGCAAAAGATATACCTCCTAATAATACATTAATTATAAAATCTTGTACTCTATTCATATTAAACACCTCCTTATAAAATTATTTACCTTTCTATAATATTGTATGTAAATTTCGCGTTAATCTTTCATTTTTAATAATCGCAATTTTGTTCCGGCTTCTTTATTAAATTTATTAAGTTGATTTCTAGCTACTATAGCTTCTAATGGTGTTAAAGCAATTTGTGCATCAATTAACTCAATACGTTCTATATAGTCCTTAATTTCAGGAGCACATTCATTAGCCCATACTCTTAAAATATCAGTGTTTATACCTTTAAATAAATAGTTTGACTTTTTCATTTACATACCTCCTACTTTAATTTCATTATTTTATAAAGAATTCTTCTAACTTCTTTGTCACTTAAATTACCTAAAAAATTTTGACCATGCATGATTTCATATGGATATATAATTTTATATTCTTGATCAGGATTTATAATTTCTAAATTTTCATCATCATATAATATACATACCAATTCCCATTTATTGTTTTTAAATCCACAACTTGCATAAGTTTTAATTACTGAAGCTCCATAGCCATTTGGAAAATGAAATAGATAATGTATTCCTACTTGATTCATTATTGTATCTTCCCAAGTATCAACAATATACTTTTCCAGTTTTGGTCCACAATGTAAAGCTAAATTTACACTCATAATATTTCTCCTTTCTTAAAAATTTAAAAAGATATGATTGTATTGAGAATATACAATATGGCAACATCACCTGCCTTCATATCTTTCCATTAAAGAGCTTGTTTTTTTCGCGAAAATAAAAAGAAGAAGATTATGTATCTTCTCCAAAAGTTCCTATGTATGCTAATGTACCAAAAATTATTACAAATACTGGTCCTGTCATATCTATTTCTCCAATAGCTCTAAATATGAATATAGACCCTATTCCTAATATTATAGTCATTAGAGCATAGAATCGATCGGTTAATCTAATCTTTCTCTTTTTTAACTTTTTTCTTTTGTCTTTTACTTGTTTAATTTTCATATTAAATACCTCCTTAGTTTATTCCATTATAGCATATGTTTTATCCGCGAAAAAGAAAGAGAGTCTGTTTAGACTCATTTACTTTCTTTAAGTATCTCCTTTATTTCTTCAAGTGTATCCTTCTTAAGATTTATTGTAATACTTGAGTTTTTCTTTCTTTGACTAGTTGCTCCAGCATCGTATATAATCTTACCTACACCAAATAGAAATAAAGTTGTGAATACACCATATAATAAATTTTTCATAAAAATCACCTCTTTCTTTTAAATTTCATACCTTTTTTCTATAAAATGGCTTGTAAAATACGCGAAAAATGGCAAAATCGCCGTATACGTACGAGGATGGCCTATAATCAATTTTACCCCCTCTATAAACAAGTTATATGTCTTAAAAATATAAATGGCTTAAAATCGATTTTAGAGCCTCGTTTTTTCAATAACTTGCTAAAAAATCGTCATTTTATAAAAAATGAAAGGGAAATGCAAATCTCCCTCTCATTTTAGTTATTTAATTATTAGTTTTTGTCCTTCATATATAATATCAGGATTTGATATATTATTATCTTTAGCTATTTTTTGATATGTTGTACCATATTTAGAAGCTATCCCTGATAATGTATCTCCAGACTTAACTATATAAGTTTTATATGATGATTGAGAATATGAGGCATTTACAATATTTTGTACTTCATCATATCTTGAACCAAGAACAATTTTACGTGTTTCTCCATTACCATATTTTCCAGATTTAACTTCTTCAGCTAAAGTATTTGCTGAGGTATTATAAATATAATTAATAAAATCCTGAACTTCATTATACCTATTACCTAAATTATTCTTACGAGTATCACCATCACCAAATTCACCTTGCATAACTTTTACTGCTAATTCCAAAGTAGTTCCACTAGGTGATGATACACTAGTAGTAGGTTGAGATGTTTGTGAATTAACTGTGACTCCTCCAAGAATAACATCCTTGTATAAATAATTCATATCAAGATTTCCATTATATCCATTTAATCTACCTTCAGAAGTAAATTGCCAAATTCCACAATTATTTGCATTTTCTCCTGATGGGTCAACAGAATTACCTTTTTGTTTGCCACCAGATGTAGGCCAATGAGCAACCCATTTGTCAAATTTAGTTAAACCAGAAAGTTTACTATTAAACCAAGATGTACTTGCGTATATCATAGCATAATATCCAGCCTCTTCAAACATTGTACATTCTTTAGTACAAATATCTTGTAATATTTGATTACTAGGCATACCATTACGATTTTTATATCCATCTGCATCCTCCATATCAATTACTAAAAATTTAGGTTTTACAGAGAAGCTATTTGCTAAATTAATTACATTCTGAGCCTCTTGTGCTGCTCTATTTACATTTAGTGCATATGAATAAATATACAATCCATATGGTTTATTATTTTGTATAGCTAATTGAACATTTCTTTTTACCTTTGAATCTTCTGTTATACCAGAATGAGATCTAAATATAAAGAAATCCACTTGAGAAGATAAAGCATTAATATCTATATCTCCTTGCCATGCAGAAATATCAGGTCCTTTATAAGCCATAATTATTCACCTCCCTCTTCATCTTCATATTTTCTTAATTCTTGAACATTTGTATCTTCTACTACTTCATTTTCATCCATAAATTATTCTCCTTTCAACTTTTTAAATAAATCATTTACAAAGTTAGCACCTCTCGATATTATTATACCTGTTAATACTGAACCAATAATTGGTATATTTATGTTTAAACCTACTATTGGAAAAATATCAATACCAGTTATTATGCATACTATAATAGATAATACAAGACTACCTATCATATTAACATCAAATTTTTCAGAATTGTATGTCATCTTAAGGTTCTCCCATATTGCTTCAACTAATATAGCTATTAAAACTAATTGAGCAAAATCCATCATATTATATTACCTCCTTTTTATAATATCTTTTTATCTCGAAGATCATTATACATATCATCTACATAACTATCTCCGCCTTTAGCATTATATATTTCTTTGGTTTCTTTTAGTATTCGTTTCTGTTCACTGTTTGGAATATAATAATTATTGGTTATCTTTGTCATCTCAACTATTAAAAATCGTTTACAATTTTCCATGTCCATATTATCTAATTTTTTATTTAGTTCTTCATCTTTTTTATTTGATTGTTCTTTCAATTGATTTATTTTTTCGTCAACTGTCTTTAATAGTTCTTCTTGAGATTTTAATTTATTATTAGATTTGTTTTGTATAATGATACCTATTAAACCTATTATTGCTACTAAAACAGTCGCTGTTGCTTGTATCATAGCAAACCTCCTTCTAATTATTGAATTTGAGTGTAATTAATCATTATATAACCTTCTTTAAGACCTGAATGATTTGAAACAACATTCTTAATTTTTACAAAATAATACAAACCTGTTTCTTTGGTCTCATTATCATCTGATTGAATTTGTTTGAACAAAACATAATCATTCTGTTCTATGTTCTTATCAGTATCATCTAATATAATAGCACTATCAGAATTCAATAATGTATTATAATCAGATGTTAATAAACTAATTTCATGAGTTTTAATCATCATATCACCTCCCTATATTTAAATTGAAATATCATTAACAAAATAAGTACATGCTGAATTATGATTACTAGTTATTTTTAAATTTATTGCAGAGCCATTATTTGTAAATGTGAATGTAAAATTCCCAGTATCACCATCATCAATATAAATATGTGAACATATTTCATTAAAATTATATGCCCAACCTGAAACACATGTCATAGCATATTCTTTTAATACTTCTACATAACCTTTATATATTCGTACAAATAATATACCAAATCTAGGTGGTATTTCAATTGTTATTGTACTTTTAGCATCAATAGTACCAGAAGCGATAGTATGTCTATATGCTATAGAGTCATGATTTGATAATATTGTTTCATGAGATGTAACTATTTTGTCTAATTCACTTAAAGTTCTTCCACTATATGTTGTTTCTTCGTTAGATTCTTCTGTTATTTTAGTGTTTCCATTAATTTTTAATTCTGCCATAATTTTAAAATATAAATATCTAGCTTGTACGTTTCCATATACAAACGACTAGATATGGTGGCATATTGTTGTGAGCTGTACTGCCTCCAATATTACTAGAATATATAGTATTAATTTTTGCATTACCGCCAGTAGCAGTAACTAAACACCCATATTCATTTGTACTGTTTTGATTAACAACCATTGTTCCATGATTATGACTAGGCATCTCACTAATTGTTAATTTATGGGTAGCCTCACCACCAGTAGATCCGTTCGTATATGTGCTGTCATCAGCAGCTAACAGAAATTTGCCAGTGATTCTGGTCCACCCCCCCCAAACAATGTTGAGGGATTTGTAGTGTTAGTAGAAATATAAACACTACCTATAGGCCAAACAGTATTTAATATAGTAGACTTAACTTTATTATATACTGCAGTGGCTAATTCATTTGCAACGTTTAAACTTGCCATAATTATTAATATAATATCTATTTATTCAATTTACTTCAGAAATGCCTAGTCAT
>CAZHBQ010000021.1:0-21925 GCA_964530785.1 uncultured Methanobacteriaceae archaeon
AACGTAATTAACGTTCAAGATTATAGTTAGGATGAAGGTACACATATAAATTAGAATAATTCTCTTCTGTAGCTTCACTGATAAATTCATTAATTTTTTGGAATTTATAATCCTTAATTATTTCTTCTTTTACATTTTTTCCAAGTTTTAGAATACTCATATTTTCTTCTTTAAGAACATCACAAATCATATCTGCTACTGTTTTATATTTACGCATAGCAAGACTTATCCACTTATTTTTATGAATATATGCTTCAGGATATTTGTTTTTAAAATTTTCACTATTTTTTTCATCCTCTACTCTAGGTCCATTATGTATTTTAAGATCACTTAATGTATCATTTTCATATTCAAGAATAATATGAGCAATATTATCATCTGTAATATAATAACTTTTTTCAAGTAGTCTGAAATCATACATTTTACTTACTTTTTCAAGTGAATGCATAGTTTTGTTAACTTGTGGATATATTACATCAGTAGGTAATTCTGGTACATTAACAGATAATATATAACAACTAGTACCTCTTTTATTAAATGAGTCATTAAGTTCATCTTTTGTTGTTTGAATAACTCTATCATTAAAATAATCTTCTGAAGGATTTTGAATATAATTTCTTGAAGCAACTATAAATTCAGAAAATTTCTGCATAGATAAAGCAGCTGCAACATTTCTATTTTTATCAACAGGATCTATAACAACAAGAGGATCTTTATAATTTGAAGCAGTATTATACTCTTCTAAATCAATTTTAAAATTTTTATGCCAATTATGAGCAGCTTCTTTAATTACATTTTCAAAAGTATGATACTTAAGAATTAATAATTCACAAAGATAGCCTGAAAAACCACTTACTTTATAATTAGCACCATATGTATTTACACAACTCATGAACTTCTTAAGAAGAAGTACTTCATCAGCCTCTTTGTCTGTAAGATGACTTTGAATATAATCTGTATGTAAAATAGTTCTATCAACAGCAGATTTAAGTTCACTAGAATCTTTTATTTTATAACATGGAACAAAATCTATTTCAAATCCATTAATAAGACCTGTGATATATGGGTGAGATGCATATCTTTTTTCAGATTTTCCACCAACAGTATCAATACAATGTTGTCCAAATTCTAATCCAAACTCTTTTAACTCTTCATCAGAATAATCAAGACTAAAAGACATAAAAATATCAATATCTGCTTTATTAACAAGTGATGTTTTTTTAGCCATAGAACCTACAAGTCTAGTTTCAATATTAACACCATTTTGTCTAGCGTAATCTAAAATAATATTTTGAAGTTTATCTGAAAAACTAATAATTTCATTTCTTTGTTCATCAGAAGGTTTTATTGATTTTAATACTTTGTTGTAAATAATATCACCATTAACTAAGAATAAATGTAAAAAGAAAAGAAGGGGAAGTTTTATACTTTTTTAGCACTTACAATTGTAATTGGATTTAATGCTTTCATCATAACTCCACGATCAAGTAGTGTTCCTTTAGCAACAGAAATAGTAACAACTTCAGGAGTTGCTCCTAATTCTTTTAACATATGTACACTATCAGTTGCAGTTTCAAGAACAATAGATGTTATGACAATACGACCTCCAACAGGTAATCTAATATATCCTTCTTCAATAATATTATCAAGATTACCCCCACTACCACCAATCATTAATTTTGTGAAATCATGAATTGAATCAAGAGCTTTTAATCCTTCTTCTTCAATTAATTCGACTCTATTTTCAATTCCAAATTTTTCTAAATTTTTTCTTGTAGTAAGGATAGCATCAGGGTTTAAATCAACACTATATACTTCTTTTGCACGTTTTGCAAATTCTACAGTTAATCCGCCTGTTCCACAACCAATATCAACAACAACATCTTCGTTATTTAAGTGCATTTTACTTATAACAAGTGCTCTTATTTCTTCTTTTGTAGGTCCTGGGACTTTTTCTGTCTTGATAAATTCATCATCAGGTGTTAAATCAAAATACATATTTAATCTCCAATATTTTTTTTTTAGTTATATTATCCTATTGTTTCCATTTAGTAAATAGATTATTATCAATATCTAACAAGTCAAGAATCTTTCCTAAAATAAAATCAATTTGACTATTAATATCTTCAGGGTCATGATAAAATCCAGCCATAGCAGGTAGAATTACAGCACCTTCTTTACTAAGTCGAGTCATATTTTCAAGATGAACAGTTCTAAGAGGAGTTTCTCTTGGAACAATAATAAGTGTTCTTCTTTCTTTAAGAGTAACATCACTAACACGTGTTATAGCATTATCAGCATACCCATTACTTATAGCAGATAATGTTTTCATACTACATGGAATTACAATTGTAGCATCAAACTTAAAAGAACCACTATTTATAATTGCAAAAAGATCATTTTCATCATATGAATAAGTAGCTATTTTTTCAACACTCTCAATATCATAATCAGTCTCATATTCAATAACTTTTTTAGCAGTATCTGATATTACAAGATGAGTTTCTATATTATGGTCTTTTAATTCTTCAAGAAGACGAATTCCATAAATAACTCCACTAGCCCCTGTTATTGTAACAACAATCTTCATATAAATCACCTTTTTTTTATAAAATAAATTCTTCTTCAGTTTTATATATTGGTCCGTCTGGAGTAAGTTGACTTGATTTAAGAACAATTTTATTAATTTCAACTTTCCCATGATAATTATTTTTAAGATCACTTAAAACTTTTGAAAGTTCTCTATCATAAACTTCTTTCACACGCCCTAATGTAATGTGTGGTTTATAATTTCTTTCTTTTTCAAAACCAATTTTACTAAATTCTTCATCTAATTGTTTAATTAAATTAATTGTATAATTATTTTTATCTTTAATTCCAGTCCATATTACACGTGGACGTTTAATATTTGGAAAAGCGCCAATATTTGCTATTTTTATTGTATATGGTTCATAATTAGTTATGGTGTTATTGATAATTTTTGTAATCTGTTTTTGTTTTCTTGGATTAATATCTCCAAAGAATTTAAGTGTTATATGCATATTCTTTTCTTCAACATATTTTATTTTAGCATAATCTGTATTTTTAAGTGTTTTTTGTGTTTGTTTAATATTGTCTATAACATGATTATTTAATTCAATAGCTAAAAAAGCACGCATAAAAAAATCTCCTAAAAATAATTATTTTTAAAATTTTAAAAAAAAGTATAAAAAAAAGTTTAAAGGAAAAAAACTATTTCCTTATTTAGAATTTAATTATTTTTCAATAATTTGTTCTTCAATTGCCATTCCAAAGTGTCTTGCTGAATCACTAAAGTATGCAAGTACTTTATCTCCAACTTTTAATTTAGCAACAGAAAGTGGTTCTTTTTTATCATTTACAAGACGGATAGTTTCAGCATTTTGTACTAATGTTCTGATTTTAACGCCTTCATATTCAGCTTCAACAAGAAGAAGTGGACGTTTTTCTATTTTTGATCTACCAACAATTGTAGTAGAAGCTTCTCCATTAGCATTAATTGTTACAACTTCATCTCCAGCTTCTATTTCAGATAGATATCTTGTTTTATTACCTGGGGTCATTACATAAGCATGAACTGCTCCAGCATTAACTCTAAATGGTCTGGATGCAACATATTCACTATCTAATGTTTCGCTGTGAATTAAGAATAATCCTGATGAGAATGAACCTACAAGCATTCCTTCACCAACTTGCATCATGGAGCATGTATCAATACATACACGATCTCCAATACCTACTGATTCAACTTTAGTAACAGTTGCAGCTTTAAGGTCATAAGTTTCTTTTGAAGCTTTATCAATAAGTTCACCAAGTTTTCTAATTTCTGCTCCATCATTAGATGAAAGAAGTACACCATCAGAACCATGTTCCATAGTTTCAAGAGCAAGTTTTGCTTCTTCATAATTTGGAACATCTACTATAATTTTAGAGTCACGTTCTTGAAGGCTTGCAATAATATTTTCAAGAGGTATAACTTTCCAATTTTTACCTTTTAATATAATATAATCTGCAACTGCACCTAATTTTGAAACTAATAATTCATCTTCTTTATTATTAATTTCCACATAAGCTGCTACTTGTTTTCCTTTTTCTTGTTCTTTTTTAACATCATCAACACTTATTTTTTTATCAAGACCAATAAGTGTAATATCTGCATCTTTTTTATCAGATATTATAGTCACGCTACCTAATTCTTTGATAGTTTCAGCATTATCAAAATCAATAATATGGTCAAATCCAGATTCAAGAGCATCTACAATTGCATCTTTACGATCTTTCCATGTTCCATTAGGTCTAATCCATGCAAATTTCACATCAATCACCTAGTTTTTTAGGATTTCTAAAGCTTCATCAGGTGTTGCTTTATTATGAACTACTTCTACTAATGCTTTTGTAATTTTTGCAGGATCTTCTGCTTGGAAAATGTTTCTTCCAAATGCTACTCCAGCTCCACCTACACTTATTGCATCATGAACCATTTCAAATAATTGTCTTTCAGTTTCTATTTTTGGACCACCTGCAATAATTACAGGTACAGGACAACCATCTACAACTTCTTTAAATGTGTCAGGATCTCCTGTGTAATTTGTTTTTACTATATCTGCACCAAGTTCTGCTCCTACTCTTGCGGATAATTTAACAACTTCTGGGTCGTGTTCATTATCAATTTTTGGTCCTCTTGGGTACATCATTGCAAGAAGAGGCATTCCCCATTCATCACATTCTTCTGCAATTCTTCCTGTTGTTTCTAACATTTCAGGTTCTTTTTCAGATCCTATGTTTACATGTACACTTACAGCGTCTGCTCCAAGTTGGATTGCTTTTTCAACACTTGTAACTTGTACTTTGTGGTATGGATCAATACTTAAATCAGTACTTGCTGATAAGTGTAAAATTAATCCTATGTCGCTTCCGTATCCGCGGTGTCCGTTTTTCACCATACCTTTGTGCATAAGTACAGCATTTGCTCCACCATTAGCTACTGCATCTATTGTTTTTGTCATGTTTATAAGTCCTGGAATTGGACCTCCTGATATTCCATGATCCATTGGTGCAATAACACATTTTCCAGTTTTACGGTTTATAATACGTTCTATTCTTATTTTTTTTCCTATCATTAGTATCCCTTTTTTTATACTTTGTTGTTTTTATAAAAAATTATCGTAATATTTTTTTAATTTTCTTTAATATTAGTTTTATTGTTGCCTATATTTATGTTTAATAATTACAATTATGTTATAATATAGAACTTATCTAAATTCAAATATTATTCTTTTTAAATTTATTTGGTATAATTGCATTTGAAGAAGAAGATAAAAATCCTTCGCTTGATGAAATATTTTCTCTTGATGTGGATGAATTTATAAAATCAGTCAATCCTCTGTTTCTAATTAGGCTTATTCTTGGTTTTAATATTGATGACCATAAAAAAAATACTTTAAAAACTGTATCTGGGTGATAACCCCCACCAAGATCTATACATAATACATCAATTTTTTCATGTTCTTCTTTGAACTTATATAATAATTCTTTCTTTCGAACATCAGCTTGTATAAATTCAATATTTCTATATTCAATTCCTAGATTATTCATAGCTTCATAACTTTCAGGACTGTTATCAAAAGCATAAACAGTACCATCTTGGTTTAGCCGTGAAATAATTTTAGTTGATGTTCCAATATGACAGCCTAGTTCTACAACATTATCAAGTAATTTGATATTATCAATCATATCTTGTTGGTATTCTCGTCTATCATAACTAAGATGTATCATATTTATTCCTCATTAATTGATTTGGCAGCAAGAACTCCTGTAGAAAATGCTTTTTGAAGATTAAATCCTCCACAAATTCCACAACCTTCGATAAGTTCTCCTACAATATATAAATTTTCAACAATTTTTGACTTGCAAGTATTTGGATCAATTTCTTTTTGTTTAATACCACTATTTGTAACCATGGCTTCTTTTTCAAGAACATCTTTAATATCTAAAATTGTTTTTTTAAGAGCATCTCTTATTTTCACACGTTCTTTTTTAGTAACTTGGTTAAGAATAGTTTCATGACTTATGTTAAGCTCTTCTAAAAATATGACAGTCATATTTTTTGGAATATATTTATTCAGGTAACGTTTTAATCCTTGATTTGGATGTTTTTTAAAATCTTCTTGTAAGGTTTTATCAAGAGATTCATATGAATATTCTGGAGTAAAATCAAGATATATTTTAATATCTTTATTTTTATCTAAATATCTCTTAATAGTCATACTATTATTTAAAATAACAAATCCACTCAAACCATTATGTGTAAACATAATAGATCCTGAATCTTTAACAATTGACTTTTTATCAGCTTTAATTTCAAGATTAACGTTAATGGCTATTCCTTGAAGTTTATTTATCCATTTTTGTTTGATAATAATTGGTGCAAGTCCTTTAGTATCTTTTGTATTTTTATGTCCTAAATCTGTGGCAAATATTTTACCTTCACCTGTAGAACCAGTATCAGGGTAAGTATTTCCACCGGTAGCTAGAATAACATTTTTTGATTTGATAATTTGATTATCGTTATATTTAATAATAAAAAGATTATCTTTTCGAGTAATGCTATTTACATGTGAATTTAGTCTGTATGGTGTTTTTTTATCAAGTATCTTTGTAAGTGTTTTTACAACAGTTTTTGATTCATCTGTTGTTGGAAAAACTCGATTATCATCCTCAACTTTTATATTACATCCATTATTTTCAAGTAATTCTATAATATCATTATTAAAAAAGGTGTTAAATGCTTGTCTATAATAGTTTCCTGAATTATAATAACTTTTAATAAATTCATTTAATGTAGAATTATTTGTTATATTACAACGTCCTCCTCCTGTAACTAGCATTTTTTTACCTAAAATACTATTTTTTTCAAGAAGAATGCTGTTTTTATCATTAAGATATATTCCAGCAAGGATTCCACTAGCTCCTCCTCCAATAATAACGGTATTATATATTTTCATAATTTAATCATCCTTATGAGTCATCTATTAGATTATACATGATTCTTAATGAATCAAGAAGTCCATGAGCATATGCAATACATGCAAATGATGTTAATGAATCTCCAATTTTAAGATAGTACTTAGTATCTTCATAGTATCTTTTTGCCATATCTTTAACAAGAACTTCTTTTTGTGTTAAGTCAAGATTATCTACTTCTATGATATTTTCTTCAAAAATTCTTAAATCTTTATCTATACGTTCTTCAGGTTTCATCAATAATCATTCCTTAATATATTATTTGTTTTGTCTATGTTATTTTTTTATAGTAATAATGTTTTAGTAAAAATAGTAATTAAAAAAAGAGGTTAGTGGGTTATAAAAATAATTCTATATAATTTAGATTTTTTTTCTAGTAATAAATAGTGGGAGGGAAAAATTTATTCTAACTTCATCCAAGTATGATAAATTCTTTGTAAAACGGTAATATAACTTAATGCTGTTAGTATTGCTATTGCAGCAAACATAATATTATGTGATCCTCCAAATATTGCAGCAATAATTGTACCGACAATTATTATGAGTAATCTTTCAGCTCTCTCAGCAATTCCTACTGAACATCTAATTCCCTCATTTTCTGCTCGTGAACGAACATAACTTACAGTTAATGATGAATGAATTGCTAAAGCTCCAAGAATTGGGCTTATAAAACCACTATAGATTAATCCAATAAGTATAGCAGCATCTGCAAATCGATCACAAACAGAATCTAAGAATCCACCAAACCTAGTTTTACGGTTATGTGAACGTGCAATAGCTCCATCTATCACATCACATGCACCACTAACCATTATAAAAATAGCTCCTGCAATTAAATTTCCAGAAGCAAATAAAACTCCAGCAAAAACACTAATAAGTAATCCTATTATTGTAACAATATCTGGAGAAATATTGATAGATTTACCTATCTTTTCTGTAATTTCATTAGCTTGTGGTCTTAGTTTATCATTTAACATGGTTATATTATTTATAAATTAGATTATATATAATTATTAATTAAAACAGTAAGATGGTACAAATGAATATAATAAAAAACCCAACAGATGAACAAATTAACAATATTATATCTCAATTAAAAAGAGGGGAAGTAATAGTCTATCCTACTGATACAATATATGGATTAGCAGTAAATATCTATGATGAAAATGCTATAAAAAAAGTTTATAAAATAAAACAAAGATCAAAAACAAAACCATTGTCTGCATGTTTTCATAATCTAGATCAAATAAAACAAGCAACATCTTTAAATAGTATACAAGAAGAAATCATAGGTAAATTATTACCAGGACCTTACACATTTCTTGTAAAAAAGAATGATAAAATTCCTAATATTTTAACGTCAAATACTGAAATAATTGGAGTAAGAATACCTGATAATCAAATATCATATAATTTAACAAAAGAATTTCCAATAACAAGTACTAGTGCAAATATATCAAATAAACCAACACCTAATAACATATATGGAATAAAAGATCAACTAAAAGATGATATTATAACATATATTGATTCAGGAATATTATCAAATAGTATGCCATCAACAATAATAGATTTAACTAAACAATATCCTAAAATAATAAGAAAAGGAAAAATAGATAATACTATAGAGAATATATTAAAAATTAAATTATTTTAATAAAATTTATGGAAGTGTACAAATGTCTGTTAAAGATAAACTAGGAAGAGAAATAACAATAGGTACATATATAATATATCCAACTACAGGAACAATTGGTGAAGTTCTTGATATAAAAACTGAGGATGGAGCTTCTTGGGTATTATTACAATATGATGAATTAACAAGATTATGGTATAATACACAATACGTAGAAGTTACAGATAAAAGTTATGCTAAAATAAAAGATAGTTCTGATAATGATAAAGATAAAGAAATCGATCTTAAAGAACATTTAAAAGAAGAATTAAAAGTAGAAATGGGTGATGATGCAGTAGGTGGAGGATAAACCCCCACTTATGAAAATATTTCAGTTTTAATCTTATCTAAAACTTTTTTTTCTTTATTATTTATTTTGTATTCGATGAGTCTTGTTTTATGTTCAATCTTTTTATCAATTTTATATAATGATACATCAATGTCATGATATGTTTTATTATATTCTGATTGAAACTTTGAGTCAATTTTATCTTTATCATCAACTAAATTATGATAAGTCTCCCCAAGTGAAGATTTTGTAATTAAAGTATCAATATCATATTTTTTACTCTTAAGAAGATTGTTTAGTTCTTTGAGTTCTTTATTAACAAATTGTTTTTTTAAGAGATCTTGTTTTTTAATTCTTTCTTCAAAGACATTTTTTGACATTTTTATCATCTTCAGTCTGCTATTTTTGCTATACAGTATTTGCAAATAGAGTTTGGATTATCAAGATGGTATTTTTTAACAGGACAATAATAGTTTTCACCATCTGAATATATTGTTTGAAGACCTGGAAATACAGTTCCTGGTAAATGTATTGGTCGTTTTCTAAGATATGTTGTGTAAACAACGATAAGATTTAATATATATCCAATTCTATCATTTGTATCTTTTAATAACTCATTTATTTCTTCAGCTTCTTTTTCAGTTAATTTACCTTCAAATTTAACTTGGCCGTTTTTCAATGTAGCAAATCTACTAATGATAACTTTAATTACAGATTCAGTATAGCTTTTTTTGTATTCACGAGGTAAAAATTTAGTTTCTTCGTTAAAATGAATTGATAAATCATATAACTCCTCTAATGAGATGTCTTTTACCTCTTGTTTTAATAATTTATTTAATTTATTTAATGGCATTTTTACATATACTTTTTCCATATTTCCCTCTCCTTAATTGTTATAAAATTCCACAATTTTCTGTGCTGTAGCATCTCCAATTCCATCAATTTTTACTAGTTGATCTTTACTTATATTTGAAAGATCAGATCCAAATGTATTAACTAGATTACGTGCACGTTGACGACCTAAACGTTTGATACCCATAACAAGAGGTATTAATTTCTCATTTACTCCATAATATAATCTTGAAGAAAGTTTTTCAATATCATTTAAGAATTTATAATTACCTAACACATCACATATATCATAGAAGTATTTAGTAATATTTGAAGCTTCATAACTAGCACGTCTTGTTGAAGCAGCATACACTTTTAAATAATTTTCAATTTCGAACTCTTTTTTCTCATTTATCCATTCAAGTAAACTAGCTGCTGTAGATTCACTATTACCTACCTGACCTATAAATACTCCTTTAACACCTAGTACTTCACGGATGTTATCCTTATTTGCTCTGAATTTAGTGTTAATTTTAGGCATGTCTTTAGTTTTTGAAATTTCATATATAAGTGATGCTTCATTAAATTCATCACCCATCATATTACAATAATCTTTAAGTTTAACAGCAGTTTTAACAGCATAATTATTTCTTGAAATTAATGTTCCAAGTGGTGTTGTTTGTAGTCCTGATGGGCTAAGACGGATAATACCATTTTGAATAAGATATTCAAGTGCTGTTGAAATTTCATATTTTATAGATTCTTCACTAAAACCAAAACTCATTGTATTATATGTATGTGATATTTGGAAGCCATAGAATGTTTTATTAAAAAATTCAATAAGATCATTCATGTCTTTTGCAAAACCACTAGATACTTGTGTAATAATTTGTTTTAAAACGGCATCTTCATTATCAATAAGTTTTGATGTTGTAACTTCAATTTCTCCATGAACATAGTATTCATCAAGATTATATGCTTCATCATATGTTTTAGATAGAAGATAAGCATAACCTTCTGTATCAAACCCTGGTCTTCCAGCACGTCCTGCCATTTGTTCATAGTCAAATACTGGAATATTTGTTTGTCCTTGTTCTGTCCATCTACTATAATCTCTTATCACAACATTTTTTGATGGTAAGTTAACTCCGTACATTAAACTTGGTGTTGCAGTAATCATTAATAAGTTTCCATTTATAAATTCATCTTCAATAATTTCTTTTTGTTTATCAAAAAGACCTGCGTGGTGAAAAGCAACACCATTTTGAATACATTCTGCTAATTTATAACATACTTCTGTAGGTTGTGAGTTACTTCTTCTTGCAACATCAAGAACATCTTCTGCAATACTGTTATATATTTCTTTTTTTGCTTCTGGTATTTTTTTAGATATTTTATCTGCCATCTTTTTGGCAAGAGATTCTGTAAATCTTCTTGTAGATACAAATGTTAACATTTGACTTGAATCATTTAATGAATCATTTAAAATCTTAAATACTATATTGTTCTTATCTTTAGTTCCAAAATCCTCAGCACATAATACTTCTTTATGTAGTGGAACTGGACGATAATCATGTGTTACAACATCAGCATCTAACCAGTGAGCTAGTTCATCCATATTTTGTAGTGTTGCTGATAATGCTATTATTCGCATTGATTTATTTTTTTCTTTGATTCTTGTTATTGCACATTCAATTGTAGGTCCACGTGAATAATCACCAATCATATGAAATTCATCTATAATAATTAAATCAATTTCATTTAATGTGTTTGCAGAAAATCGTGTAAGTGAATCAAATGATTCAAAAACCATCACTGCTATATCTGAATTTCGTGGATGTTTTCCTACTTTATATCCAAATTTTTCAAATACTTTAAATTCTTTATATTTCTCATTTTGAAGAGAAATAAGAGGAACAGCATAAACAACCTTTCCTCCTTGAAGAAGTACTTTTAGTGCTGCTAGAACTCCGAGTACTGTTTTTCCACTAGCTGTTGGAATTGAGATTATGTAATTATTATCATTTTCAAGATATCCTGAGTCAATAACTGCTTGTTGAGCAGGATTATATTCTTTTATGAATGGATATGCTTTTTGCATTATTTCTTCAATATTTGGATCGATACTAGTCACATCTTCACCTCATCTTTTTATTATTTTATATTTAGTATATCTTTTATTTTATGTATGGAATTTGCATTTTGGAATATTTTTTAATTATTTCTTTTCGTGCATTTTTTGCTATTTCTTCTCTTTTATCTTTATTTATTATAAGTTCATCAATAGCTTTTGATAAACTCTCTGAATCTCTTATTGGTACAATAATTCCATTTTCATTATTTTTTATCACTGTTTTTATATTTCCACTATCTGTTGTAACAAGAGCTTTTTGGCATGACATACTCTCTAAGGCAACGATACTTGCTCCTTCACTTACTGATGGTAAAACCATTACATCTGATTGTGGTATTATTTTCTCAGGATGTGTTGTTTTTCCCATAAGATAGGTATTTTCTAGACCATTTTTTGTAATGTATCCTTCTAGTACTTTTCTTTCTGGTCCTTCCCCATATATTAAGAGAGTATATTCTGTTTTTGCTATTTTTTTAGCTTCAAGTAGGTAGGTTAATCCTTTTTGTTTTACAAGATTTCCTATAAAGATTACAATTGGATTGTTATATTTATTTTTTAGTGTTCTTTGAGTTTCATCTATTGGTTTGAATTTATTTGTATCAACTGTGTTTGGTGTTATTTTTGATTTTTCTTCTAAATTTTCAATTTTAAGGGCTAATGCTTTTTCTTTTAATTTTTCACTTACAAAATATACTTCATCAGAATGTTTAAGAGTATATTTTATAATAGGTCGTATTAACTTATTTTTAGGTAGTATATTTATGTCAGATCCATGAACAGTTGTTATAATTTTAACATCTTTTTTGTGAATAAGTGATGCAACAAATCCTGGAGGAATTAAATAGTTTGAATGAATAACATCAATGTCATATTCATCAATAATTTTATTTAACATAAAATAACTTGAAATGATAAAACTAACACCACGAATAAGTGGAATGTTAATACTTTTAGCTTCAAAAACATTATCTTCTCTAGGACAATCATGTTTATATGTTAAAACATAAACATTATGGCCATTTTTTTCCAAATTATCTTTTAATTGTTTGGTATATGTTGCAATTCCACCTACATTTGGAGGATATTGTCCTAAGATACAAATATTCATTATTTACACTCTTTATTTCCATTCAAATGGTATTTTTTCGCTGTGTTTCGGAGTTAATATTTCGCCATTCATTTTAACAATAACAACATTAAATTCAATATTAAATTTAAGATTACATAATTCAACAATCTTATCGGCAATTAATTCAAATACTTCAGTTGTTATATTATTCTCATCAAGAATCTTAATTACATCTTCTGTTGTGATACAATTATATATTTCTTCTAGAACATCTTTTGGTGCACCAACAAGAGCAGTGTAGGCTGTCATAATTTCACGTCTTGCATCAGCAACACTTTGTTTTGTATTAAATATTCCAGCAGCAATTTTAATTAGTTTTCCTGCATGTCCAAATAATGTTATTGATTTTACTTTTTCTGTTTTTTCAGCTTCTTCAAGCATAAATCCAACAAAATTACTCATTTCAATAATTGCATCATCATCTATTATGAGTTTTTCTTTTGCAATTCTAGTTCCTATATTTCCTGGAACAAATAGTAGCTCATCGTAGTTATTTGCTAGAGCAACATCAATTTGTACTCTTAATGAATCTTTATATGCTTTTGATGACATTGGTCTTGCAATTCCTGTTGTTCCAAGAACAGAAATTCCATCTATAATTCCAAGTCTACTATTCATTGTTTTTGAAGCAATATCTTTTCCTTCAGGTATTATAATTTTAACTATAGCTCCTTTATTTTCTGGAAGATATTTTTTAATATTTTCTTTTATCATCTTACGTGGAACAGGATTAATAGCATATTCACCTACTGGTATTTGTAATCCAGGTTTTGTAACTTTTCCAACACCTTCTCCAGCTGTAATTTCTATAACCCCACTATTTTCTGTTAATGTTACTTCTGATATTATTTTTATTCCACGAGTAACGTCAGGATCATTATATGTTGGTTTTTGAACAATTGATCGTGCAGTATTTTTATCAATAAGTTCTGATTTTTCAATTTCAACATTGAGTTTTGATGTTGGAGCTTCAATTTCCACTACTTCTGGTGAGTTATCTATTATTTTAAGTATTGATGCAACACTTGCTGCAGTTGCAACACTTCCTGTTGTAATTCCAGATTTTTCTTTTGAATTTTTATGAGCTTCTATTTTAATTCCTCCACATATTTTTTTTTAGATATGGATCTCACTTTTATAATATTATTTGTTAAAATTATCTAAAAATTATTATGTATATTTAGTTAGATTTTGAAATTTTATTTTTCAAAAGAATAAAAAAAAGAAAAGTTAAAGAGGGTGATGATTTATAATTTTGTTTTTATTTTTTCAATTAGTTCACTTGCTTGTGGTGCACCAATGAATGCAACTTCATCATCTATAACAACTGTAGGTACAGACATTATTTGATGTTGTCTTACTTTGTCCATATTTTCATCTACATCAAGATGTTCATATTCTACAACATCACCTAATTCTTTAACTGCTGCTTGTGCTGCTTCTTCTGCCATTGGACAGTAAGGGCATGTTTTTGATGTATATACTTCTAATTTTACTGTCATTGTTATCTCTCCGTATATTTTTAATCAGTATAAGATTGTTTTAATATTAAATTTTTCATCTTTACTTATTTACTAATTAATCTTAAGTTCTTTATATACTTTCTAAAAACTAAGTTCTATTGTTTTATTTTTTCTTTTATATTTTATTGTAAATTCTAAATCTCTTGATATTTATAAAATAGTTAAAGTCAATATTAATATATTAAGATAAATTTAAAAAATATTAGAAAATAAAATGGGTGTTTTATGGTTAAAGTTCGTTCACCAGCATCTGCAACAGTAATTAATGCAATTAGTATAGGAAGAGGTTCTGCATATGGAATTAAATTATATGTTACAGCTGATGTTACTGTTTTAAATTATGATGCAAAAGAAGATATAGATTGTAAATGTAGAAGTATTGATGATCCTAATATGGATACATCTCTTATGGAAGTATGTGTAAGAAGAGCATATGATAAGTTATGTGAGAATGATAATTTTAATTTGAAGAATATTTGTTTGAATGTTGAGACTAAATCTGATATTCCTCCAGGTTCTGGACTTTCAAGTAGTAGTGCTGCTTCAAATTCTATTGTTTATGCAACTATTCTTACATTACTTGATGAGGCTTCTATGAGTATGGAAGATGTTGGTTTGACATCTGAGGATATTATTAATATTGGAATTGATGCTTCTCTTGATGTTGGAGTTACTCAAACTGGTGCATATGATGATGCTTCTGCTTCATTTTATGGTGGTTGGAAAATAACAGATAATTTTGAGAGAAAAATTTTAGAAAATTATACTGTTGATTATTCGAAAGTTTTAATATATATCCCTAACAAATCTTCATATACTGCACAGTGTGATGCTGAGAGTATGAAAACTTTAGCACCACTTGTGGAAATAGCATTTTCATATGCATTAAAAAAGAATATTGAAAAAGCTCTAACCTTAAATGGCTTCCTTTATTGTATTGCTTTGGATTTTGATACTAAAATTTCATTGGATGCTTTGAAAGCAGGAGCTAAGGCTGCAGGATTATCTGGAACTGGGTCAGCTTATTCTATATTGGCAGATAATTCAAAGGATATTGAAGAAATTAAAAGTGCACTTTCTAAATATCCGGGTAAATTAATAGAAACAGAACTTGATAATGAGGGATCTGTAGTAATAGGTAAGGATTAATATGGATAAAAAAGAAGCAGAAATATTATTAAATAAATCTCGAGATAGGATAGATGTATTGGATAAACAAATACTTGATTTGATTATTGAACGTACATCTCTTGCTTATGATATTGCTTCATCTAAAAAAGCTCTTAATAAAGCTTTATTTGATAGTGCAAGAGAAGAAATTATTCATGAAAGACTTAATAACTTAATTGCTGATGTTGAAATTAATAAAGAGATTGTTCTTGAAATTTTTGATTTATTAGCTACATTAAGTAAAGAAGAGCAAAATAAATATTTAAATTAACGTTAATTTAATTTTATAATTTAAGACATTGGAGGTTTGATTATGGGAAATATAAGAACTACATTTGTAAAAAGAACAGCAAAAGAATTAATCGAATTACATGGTGATAAATTTACCAATGATTTCGAAAATAATAAACAAGTTGTAGCAGAATACTCAACAGTATCTACAAAACACTTAAGAAACCAAATTGCTGGATACGTAACTCATTTATTAGATCAATAAATTTTTTTATTGAATCTTTTTTTTTATTTTTTATTTATAAACTATTTTTTTATTTTTAATTAATTAATTTTTAATTTAATCTAATTTTTATAATATTATTTCTATTTTCGTTAATATTTTTTTGAAAATGTTTATTTTTATTTCAATTCTCTTTTTTGGGATAGGTATATTCTTTTAATATTAATAAAATTTTTAATACTATAAAATCATATATATTTTTAAGAATAACTTTATTGTTATCATGATTATTATTTATTATCATATAAACTAAAAAAAAGGAAAAGAACTAACATAAAAAGGTGAATCTATGGCAATAGTTGTGGCGAAATTTGGTGGTACTTCGGTAGGTACTGGTGAAAGGATTAATAAAGCAGCTAAATCAGTTGTTAATGAATATATGCAGGGGAATAAAGTAATTGTAGTTGTTTCTGCAATTAATAAAACTACTGATGAATCTATAAAGCTTGTTAATGAATCAATTGGGGATTCTGTTACTGAAAAACAATTAGCAGGCATTCTTTCAATGGGTGAAATGCAAAGTGTACGTATTATGGCAGCAACAATTGAATCTTTAGGAGTTAAAGCAGAATATATAGATCCATTAAGTGAAAAATGGCCTGTTATAACAGATAGTAATTATTCAGAAGCAAAAATTAATAAAAAGGAAACTGAAGTTCGTGTGAAAAAATATATTGGTAAATTAATTGATCAAGGTATTATTCCAGTTGTTTGTGGTTTCTTAGGTAGGGATGATGAAGGTTCTGTAACAACTCTTGGAAGAGGGGGAAGTGATGTTTCAGCATTCCTTATAGGTCAATGTATCTCTGCAGATGAAGTTGTTATTGTTACTGATGTTAAAGGAGTAATGTCTACTGATCCACGTAAATTAAACACAGCTAGAAAATTAGATAAAATTACTGTAGAAGAAATGATAGATTTAGCTAATTATGGAGCACAAGTATTGCATCCAAATGCTTTAAGGTATAAAGATCCTTCAATTAAGGCAAAAATAATTAGTTTTGAGTATGGTGATTTAAGAGTACAGGGGACTGATATTATAGGACCAGCATATTCTGAAGAAGAAGTAATAACAATAACAAAACTTGATGAAGAATTATCTGTTCTTGCAGTTGTTGGCGAAGGATTGATGAGTAAACAAGGTATTATTGCAGAAATTACTGAACGTGTAAATGAACATAACTTAAGTATATATGGTATTTCTACAGGAGAAAGTTCAATAACACTTTTCTTTAAACATGATGATGCAATTAAAGCTCATGAAGTATTACATGATCTTGTAATAAAAGGTGATAGATTAAGTTCTATTTCACTAGGTCAAAAAATAGCAATGATTTCACTTGTAAGTCATGATTTTGTAGATACGCCAGGCATTATTGCAAGTATAACCAAGCCATTACATGAAAATAATATTAATATAGTTGAATTATCTTCTAGTCAAACAGCAGTTGTAGTATTTGTTGATTGGAATGATGGTGAAAAAGCATATAAATTAATTAAGGAGACTTTACAATGAATTTAGATGGAACACATGTAGCTATGATAACACCTTTTGATAGTGATAATAATATTGATGAAGAAAAATATAGAAATTTCATTGATTTTCTCATAGAAGGTGGTGTTGATGGTATTCTTGCAGCAGGAACAACTGGTGAATCTGCTACAATGACTCATGAAGAACATCAAAAAGTAATTGATATAATGGTTGATCAAGCAGATGGTAGAGTTACTACAATTGCAGGAGCAGGAAGTAATGCTACTTCTGAAGCATTAGGTTTAGTAAACTATGCTCAAGATGCAGGAGCAGATGCAGCACTTGTAATAACACCTTATTATAATAAACCTCAACAAAGTGGTTTGTATGATCATTTTAAATTATTAAATGATTCAACTGAAATACCAATTATTGCATATAATGTACCTTCAAGAACTGGTGTGGATCTTGCAGTAGATACAATAGTAGATTTAGCAAAATTAGATAATATTGTAGCAATTAAGGAAGCAAATCCTGATTTAAATAAACTTGCAGAAGTTTTTGATAAATTAAATAGAAATAATTTGAATGATTTTATAGTATTATCAGGAAATGATTCTTTAACATTACCAATGATTTCTCAAGGTGCACGTGGTGTAATTAGTGTTGTTGCTAATGTATTACCTAATAAAATGTCAACAATGGTAAATTCTGCATTAAATGGGGATTATAATAATGCAAGAGATCTTTCAAATAACTTATTTACATTAATGGATGTTCTATTTATAGAAGCAAGCCCAGCACCAACAAAAAAAGCATTAAATTTAATGGGAATGGATGTTGGTAGTCTTAGAATGCCAATAAATGAGATATGTAAAGAAAATGAAGAATTGTTAAAAGAAGTTTTAAAAGAACATAATTTAATCTAAAGGAGAATAAAATATGATAAGAGTTGCAGTAACTGGTTGTGCTGGAAATATGGGTTCTAAAATAGTAAGAACCGTAGAAGAACAAGAAAATATGGAAGTAGTTTTAGGAATAGAAATGCCAAATACACCATTAGAAGGTAAAGATTTAGGTGAACAAATTGCTTTAGGAACAATGAATGTTAAAATTACTGGTTCACAAAATTTAAAAGAAGCTTTAGAAACTGTTAAACCTGATGTATTGGTTGATTTTACTATTGCAAAAGCAGCAGTAGAAACAGTAAAAACATGTGCAGAATGTGGAGTAAATGTTGTTGTTGGAACAACTGGTCTTAATGAAGAACAATTAGATATTATGCATAAAGCAATTAAAGACAATGGAATTAAAGCAGTTATTTCTCCAAACATGGCAACTGGAGTAAATGTATTTTTTGAAATAGTAGGACAAGTTGCAAAAATATTAGGTCAAGAATATGATGTTGAAATCATTGAAGCACATCATCATAATAAACAAGATGCACCATCCGGAACTGCAATAAGAGCAGCAGAAGTTGTAGCAGATAATCTTAACTTAAGTCTTAAAGAAAATGCTTGCTATGGAAGAGAAGGAATGGTTGGTAAAAGACCTGAAAATGAAATTGGTATTCATGCAGTACGTGGAGGAGACATTGTTGGAGATCACACTGTAATGTTTGCAGGTGATGGAGAAAGAATTGAAGTTATCCACAGAGCATCAACTAGACAAGCATTTGTAAATGGTGTTATAAGAGCAATTAACTACCTTATTGCAAAACAAGATAAAAGTATTGCAGATATGAGTGATGTTTTAGGCTTAAATTAGGTGTTAATTATGGTTAGAAATGTTTGTGTTCTCGGCGCAACTGGAATGGTGGGACAACGTTTTATACAATTATTATCCCAAATTCCAGATTTTAATATAGTAAATATAGCAGCTTCTGAAAAATCAGCAGGTAAACGTTATGAAGATGCTGTCTCTTGGCATCAAACAACTCCTATTCCTGAAGAAGTAAGGGATATGAAAATTGTAAATACAGATCCTAATGAAGTAGCAGATGATGTT
The DNA here is from genome assembly GCA_964530785.1 of uncultured Methanobacteriaceae archaeon. Lineage (GTDB taxonomy): Archaea > Methanobacteriota > Methanobacteria > Methanobacteriales > Methanobacteriaceae > Methanosphaera. Next base: position 19,788 of record CAZHBQ010000021.1, read on the forward strand.
GACTTTGTATTTGCATCACTTCCTGCAGGACTTGCAGAACCTGTTGAAGCAGCTTTTGCAGAAAAATTCATTGTTGCTTCTAATGCTAGTGTTAATCGTATGAAAGAAAATATTCCTTTAGTAATTCCTGAAGTAAATCCTGAACATCTTGAAATGATGGAAACACAAAAAGATATTAATGGATGGGATGGTTGTATTGTAACAAATCCTAATTGTTCAACAATCGCATTAACTTTAACTTTAAAACCATTATTTGATAAATACACTTTTAAAAGAGTATCTGTTACTACAATGCAAGCTGTAAGTGGAGCAGGTTATAATGGTGTTCCATCTATGGGAATTCTTGATAATATTATTCCATATATTGGTAGTGAAGAAGAAAAAATGCAATCTGAAACATTACATTTACTTGGAAAAGCAAACGGTGGCCTTGTAGAAAAAGCTAATTTCCCTCTTAGTGCTTCATGTAATAGAGTAGGTGTTATTGATGGACATACAGAATCAGTTTCTATTGAATTTGCTGAAGATGATGTTACAGTTGAAGATATTGAAAAAACAATGTCAGAATTCAGAGGTATTCCACAAAAAGAAAAATTATCATTTGCTCCTGAACAACCAGTTATTGTAAGAAAAGAAGAAGATAGACCACAACCTCGTATGGATCGTGATGCTGGCCATGGTATGAGTGTATCAGTAGGACGTGTACGTGAAGATGTATTTGATAATAGTTTTAAATATACTCTTGTAGGTCATAATACTATCAGAGGAGCAGCTGGAGCTTCAATATTAAATGCTCAATTAATTTCTAAATTATACTTATAATTTTAAACTCCATTTTTTTCTTTTTTTAGTTAAGCTTTCGGTGATTATATATGTTATGGCTATATTCTATCGATGTCATGATTTTAGAATTTATAAATCTAACATTTCGTAATATTATATTGGATCAATTAGCAATTCTTGTTACTTCTTTTGGTTTATTATATGTTGGAATAATTATTGCACTTTTATTATATTTCTTTGGTAATCATCGTGCTAAAGGTGTTGCAAAGTTACTTGTTGTTTCATTGTTGGTGACATATATTGTTGTAGGAATAGTTAAATATGGAATTTTACGACCTAGGCCATATACTCAAATAGCTTCACTTGTAGTTTTAAATTATGAAAGTGACCCATCATTTCCTTCTGGACATACAGCTCTTGCTACTGTTACAGCTTTATGTTTATCAGAATATTTTGGACATAAACGTTTATTTATATTAATACCGTTAGTTGTAGCTTTATCTAGAATGTATATTGGAGTTCATTATCCTTCTGATGTTTTAGGTGGATTTTTAATTGGAATAATAATAACATTTTTGTGTAGATATTTACTAGAAAAATGGAATATTTTAAATGTAGATAATAATAATAAAAAAAGTTTTAAAGATTAAATTTATATATATTAATTAGTGATCACAATGGCGTTTTTAAATGATGTTGAATCTGAAGAGTTGAGAGAATTAGTAAAATCTTGTTTTAAAGAGATTAATAATCTAAAAGAACAATTGAATGAAGAATACAAAGGTATTAGAACAGAAGAAGTAGTAAAGAATGTTTTAATACAAAATGAAAATAATAACCTAGCTTCACACGAAAGAATCAATGAATTAACAGAAGAAGTTGAAAATAAAGAAAGTAAAATAAAAGAATTTGATCTTCAACTACAAGAAAAAAATACTCAACTTAAAGAAAAAGATTTAGAAATAATAGAACTAGACTCAAAAATTAAGGAAAACACATCCTTAAACGAAGAAATAAACAAATATAAAGAACAAATTAATGAACTTGAATCAAAAATCGGCGAACATGAAAAAACAATTGATACTTTAAATGAATCTGTGAATAATAATGATTCAGAAGTAGAAGAAAATCTTAAAATTGAGATAGAAAAACTAAAAGAAGAAAATGAACATCTCCAATCTGGATCATCTCAAACTGAAATATCTCAATTAAAATCAGTTATTGATAGACAAACTGAAGAATTAAAAGAAATCCCAGACTTAAAAAATCAATTAACAAGAGAAGTTACTTCAAGAGATCAAAAAATAAGAAAATATGAAGAAGAAATTGAACAACTTAAGCAAAACAGTGATATT
>CAZHBQ010000022.1:0-13195 GCA_964530785.1 uncultured Methanobacteriaceae archaeon
TAAATAATATATTTACAAGAATTGTTAATGAATTAGTATTATCTATAATTATTGCTGCATTATTAATTGGATCTTCGTTAATTATTCGTTCAAATTTAGGAATTTCTATATTTGGTTACTCACTTTTAGGATTTGTAGGTTTTGTATTCAGTGCAGTTCTCGGAGTAATTCTTATAATTTTAATTATACGAAGAGGAAATTATTAATTTAATTTCATATTTTTTTTTTAAATATTGTTAAAATAAGATAATTTTAATAAAAAAAGTAGAATTTTATTAATTCAGAAAAAACTATCAAGACTTGTTTGTTTTTCATTGTTCATGATTTGTTCTTCAGAATAACCTATTGCTTCAAGAATACGTAATGTTGCAGGTAAAACTTGATTTTGAATATAGTATTCAGGATCATATTCTTTATTTCCAATAAGTTCTATTGGTTCTGCACGTTTACTAATAGGTTCTTTACCTTTTGTAATTATATAACTAATAATAGATCCGGTTGTAACTTTATTTCCAGCATCAATTAGTTTTTCTGCTGCTATTACATGGGGAGCTATTTGTTTATAATTTTCAGGTTTTTTTGTAAGTTTTGTGTGGATGATGAGATCTTCTTTTGAAACTTCACCATTATTTAATTTTGTAATAATTTCTTTTACAATTTTTTTTGCTTTTTTTGGTGAAGCATCTTTAAGAATTGCTTCTAGAATATCATGCTGTGTATTTTTAGCAACAGGTGCCCAGTCTCGTCTAACTAATTCTAGACCTTTTACTGTAATTTCACCTTCATCAATAACAGCATATCTTTTTTTTGTCACGAAGAATCCACGGTCATAATAACCTTCTAATTCTAGTTCCATATCTGCAGGAAGGTTTTGGTTTATGGAGCCAAGAAGCTCCGTAACCTGTTCTTCGATTTTTTTTGGAATGCTCATTCGATTAATACACCGTTTACTATTCCTTTTTGACCTGGTCTGGATGTTATTTTAACATTACCAATTTCGGTTTCAACAATTGCACCTTTTGTAATAATGTTTCTTCTTACAAAGTGGCTGTTTGCTGAGTTTTCAAGAACTGTTAAAATTTCTACGTTTTTACAGGAGTTATCTTTAGGATCGATAACATTAATTTTGTTTGCAACTGTAGCTCTTGTTTTTGTACAGTTTCCTCTTGCTACAATTTCTTTTTTAACTTCTTCTCCAATTCTTGTTTCAGCTGGGGTTCTTCCGAATTCAGCATTTCTTTTATTTTTGTTTCTTCTTGATCTTGCTCCGGATGGTCTTCTTAAGGAGCTTCCTTGCCATATTGCCATAAATTTCACCTCAAATTTAAATTACATGTTTTATACTGATAGTATAATAAGTAAATCCGTATAATACTCGTAGAAGAGTTATTAATAGTAAATGTTCTAATAAATATATTATATTTTAGATTGTTGTATAATAAACTCTTTCTAGATTACTTAGATAATTATTCTAAGTATTTTCTAATGAACAATCTTTAATTTAAAATTATTAATTTCTTTTTTAAATAATAAGAGTATTATTATACTATACTATTTTTACAATAATATTATAATATATTAATTCTATTATATTTATATTTATTTATCTACATTTTAATTTCTTATTTTAATTAATTTTTATAGTCTAAAATTTTATTAAATATTGTTTTGATAATATATATTATATTTAAAAAATTAAAATTAAGATTAATGTATTCATATAAAAAAATAAATCATAGGAGTTAAAACATAATGGCATATAATGATGATAAAATTAACATGGTTCATGGTGCTGGTGGAGAAGTTATGCAAGACATGATTGCAGATATTGTTTTAGGTAACATCTCAAAAACTAGTGTAAATGGTGGAATCGGTTTAGAAGCATTAGATGATAGTGCAACAATACCATTAGATGATGAACATGTTGTAGTAACAACTATTGATAGTCATACAATACAACCTTTATTCTTCCCTGGTGGAGATATTGGAAGAATTTCAGCAGCTGGAACTTTAAATGATATTTCAGTAATGGGTGTAAAACCTCTATCATTAAGTAATGCAATGGTTATAAGTGAAGGATTTGCACGTGAAGATTTAGATAAGATTATGAAATCAATGGATGAAGCATGTCAAGAAGTTGGTGCAGCAATTATTACTGGAGATACAAAAGTAATTGACAGTGATAAATTAGATGGTATGATTATTACAACTGCTGGAATTGGTATTGGAAGAAAAGATGAAATTGTAAGAGATTCTGGTCTTGAAGTAGGTGATAAAGTAATTATCACTGGTAGTGTTGGAGATCATGGAATGGCAATTATGTCTAAAAGAGAAGGTTTTGGATATGAAACAGAACTTAAATCTGATGTAGCACCAGTATGGGGTATGGTTGAAGCTGCTAAAAAAGTTGGAACAATAACTGCTATGAAAGATCCAACACGTGGTGGAATTGCTAATGCATTAAATGAAATGGCAAATAAAGCTGGTGTGGGTATGAGACTTGATGAAGAATATATACCAGTAAAACCTGAAGTAGAAGCAGTATCTGACATGCTTGGTATTGACCCATTTGAAGTAGCAAATGAAGGAAAAATAGTTATGGGTGTAAAAACTGATACTGCAGAAGATGTACTTGCAGCTATTAGAAAAACTAAGTATGGTAAAGATGCTCAAATAATAGGGGAAGTTACTGAAGGTAAACGTGTAATTATGGAAACATTAATTGGTGGAGAAAGATTAATTGAACCTCCAATAGCAGATCCAGTTCCAAGAGTATGTTAGTGATAGTATGGAACATTTTATATTAAGAACAGAAGCTTTAATAATTGATGCAATAATTGTAACGTTATTTACTGCTTTAATAAATAATTTACTTTATATATTATTTACATTGTTGAATTTACCATCATTATTGAGTATATACTCTTATGTTATTCTTATCGTGGTAACTATGGCTTATTTCACAATATTTGAAGCTAAAACAAATAAAACAATAGGTAAAAAAATGTTACATTTATATGTATCTGATGTTGAAGGATATATGAGTTATAAAAAAGCATTCATTAGAAATTTAACAAAATTATACTGGATACCATTGATATTTGATATAATCATAGGAAAAATATTAAATTATCCTTCAAGATTATTTGATAAATTAGCAGGAACAGATGTGTATTCTGATAGTGAATTAACAGTGGAAGAATAGGTTTTAAAAAATATAAAAAAGGGGATATATTTGTTAGATATAAAATTATTCAGAGAAGAACCAGAAAAAATCTTTGATTCTGAAAAAAAACGGTTTAGAGATATAACTAATGCTCAAAAAGTTATTGAATATGATAATTTATGGAGAGAAGGATTACAAAATTTAAATAATTTAAGATCTGAAAAAAATAAATTATCTAAATCTTTTAAAAAAGCAAAAAAAGATGGAAATATTGAAGAAGTTATCAGTAAATCAAAACAAGTGGCAGAAGATATTAAAGAATTAGAACCAAAAATTGAAGAATATGAAAAATTACGTGATGAATACAGGTATAAAGTTGGTAATATAATTGATGAAAAAGTACCTGTTTCAGATACTGAAGAAGATAATGAAATTGTAAAAAAATATGGTAAAATACCAGAATTTGATTTTGAAGCATTAAATCATGTAGATTTAATTGAATCAATAGATGGTGCTGATTTAAAAACAGCTTCTGAAGTTTCAGGGTCAAGATTTTATTATTTAAAACAAGATATTTTATCTCTTAATTTGGCTTTAATACAGTTTGCTTTAAATGAATTAACAACAAAAGGATATACTCCATTACAAACACCTTTCTTTATTAAAAGTGAAGTAGCAGAAGAAACATCTGAATTAGCTGAATTCGAAGAAACATTATATAAAATAGAAAATGAGGATTTGTATTTAATAGCAACAGCTGAACAAACATTAGCAGCATTACATAGAAATGAGATAATTGGCTCTGAAGATTTACCATTAAGATACTGTGCTCTTTCTACTTGTTTTAGAAAAGAAGCTGGTTCACATGGAAAAGATACTTTAGGTATTTTCAGAGTACATCAATTTGAAAAAGTTGAACAATTCATATATGCGACTCCTGAAAATTCAACTTCAGAACATGAAAGATTATTAGAAGTAACCGAAAGTATTTACCAAAAATTAGGATTACCATACAGAGTAGTTGCTATAGTTTCATCAGCACTTAATGATAATGCAGCAATTAAATATGATCTTGAAGCATGGTTCCCAGGTTCTGAAACTTATCGTGAATTAGTATCTTGTACAAATTGTAAAGATTATCAAGCAAGAAAAATCAACACACGTTATGGTAAAGCTGGATCAGGTGATTCTCAAACATTACATACTTTAAATAGTACTGCAATAGCTACTGAAAGAACAATTTGTTGTATTTTAGAAAATTATCAACAAAAAGATGGTAGTGTAAAAGTACCTGATGTTTTAGTTCCATATATGAATGGTAAAACAGTTATTGAATCTAAAAATTAATCTTCTTCTTCTTTTTTTAATTTTCTTTTTTTAGGAATCTATATATTTAACAAAATAGTGTGAATATGTATAGTATTGTTATATGAGTAATATTTAAAAATTTTAATAGAATGAAATTCTTATTATATAATTTTGTATAGAAAAATAAAAGTATAATAATAAAATATTCTCAATAAATTTATGAATAATAATTTTAGAAATTATATAAATAAGATATATGTACATTGATATCTATAGGAAGATCATTGAGATTAACTCATTGGTATGTTACCTTAAATAATTAAATATTAATAATAAAGTTGGTTAAATAGTATAATTAATAAGGGTTAAAATTAGTATTTTCTTAATTTAACATAGATTAACAAATATATAAAGGTGATTTTTCATGGAAATAAAAGAAATAATGACTGAAGATGTTCAGGCAGGATCAGTACCAGGAACAATTCATGGAATATATGAAATTCTAAGAGATACAAAATTATCAGGATTACCAATAGTTAAGAAACAAACAAATGAGTTAGTAGGAGTAATAACAAGAACTGATCTTATAAAAAATCCTGATGAAGAACAAGTAGCAATGGTAATGACAAGAAATCCAATCACTGCTTCTCCTGAAGAAGATGTAAAATCAGTTGTGCAAAAAATGATTAATAATAATGTTAGAAGAATTCCTATTACAATAGATAATCAACTTGTTGGAATAGTAACATCTTCTGATATAATTAATAAATCTTTATGGAAAACAAATAATATAGAACCAGTAGAAAAGTATATGATACGTAAAGTACCTACTGTATGGGATAAAACACCAATTTCTGTAGCATACTCAATTAGCAGTTATTTTGCTTTTAAATCTGTTGTAACTTTAAATGATGAAGGTAAAGCATCAGGTATTTTAACAGAAACTGATTTTATTCATGAAAGTCAAGTTATAGAAGAACAAACAGTAAGTAGTAGTTCAATAGGTACAGAAGGGGATAAATGGACGTGGAATAGTCAAAGTGTAATGTATATCTTAAAAAATAAATTACAATTTTCAAATAAATTAGTTAAAGATGTAAGAAATGATAAATTAATTACAGTTACACGTAAAACTTCTGTAAAAGAGTGTGCTAATATATTAAGACAATATAATATAGAACAAGTACCTGTATTAAATATGTCAGGTGAACCAATAGGTCTTGTAAGATCTAGTGATTTAATGAGGGCTATGATTGAATAATTAAATAAAAAGAAGTAATATTTATTTACAACTTTTTTTTATTTTAGTTATTTTTCATTTAATTCTTTTATATATTTAATAACTTTTTTTGCATCTTCATATTTAACATCAAATTTTTTATCTTTAATATAATTAAGAAGTGTATCTATTTTTTTATTATCTAAATTAGATTTTTTAATAATATAATTAAATGAACGTTTTGGATAATACGTATTTTTTGCAATTTCAAGTAATTCTTCTTCTTCCTTTTTTGTTATAATATTATCTTCTTTTGCAAAATCTAAATTATATTTAATATTAATCCATGATTCAGACATCTGTTCTAAAGTTTCAGGATTTAATGAAACAGCAACATCATCATCAGAATCAATAATTTCTTCTTTATAATCATTAAAAATATTACCAACACCAATCATACCGTATGGATATAATTCACAAGCTCTAAGAGCACCCATACTTGCTCCACCAACAACAGTAATTCCTTTTTTTAGTGCTTTTAATATTTCTTTATGTGCTACTGCAGGACTTTGATGAAATACTCCATCAATGATTCCTATGATTTCAATATCATCATTATTTGATAATAATTCATCAATATCTCCTCTTTTGATAGGAGGTAGGTATTCAGCATCAATTATTGTTTTTGCTTCATCAAAAGAAATAGATAAACCGGTATAAATTACAATAGTCATAATAATCATCTGTATATAAGTTCATTATCTAGTTGAATAAGTCTATTTATTGATTCTTTAGACATATTTTTTCTATTCCATTTTTTAATAACAAATTCAAGATTAACAGTTTTTATTCCATGAACTAAGTTATCTGCATGTGCTACAATTTTTTCTTCAAGTGTTTGGGGAATATAATTACGATCAGGAAGGCCTAATATTTCAGCTTCTTTTTTACATATTCCTGCACCAATATGTCGTTCAGTAATTTTACATATTTCTTCATCTATATTTAAATTTCGAAGTAGGTCAGCACCTATATATGCATGTTTTATATTATTGGTAACAACTCTTCCAACATCATGTAATTTAGCTCCAGCTTCGACAAGTTCTTTATCTATATTATCATAATATTTACTGATATCTTTTGTTCGTTCATAGACAGTTCTTGAATGGTCTATTATATAATTAGAACATTCTAATTCTTTGTAAACATTGTTAATTAATTTATTAATAGACATTACATATTCTCCTATACTTTTTTGGAAATATTATTAATTTTTTATAAAAAAAAGAAATAGTTTAAAAAAAGAAAAGGTGTTTAAGATTTATTCATTAACTTTATATGCTGATTCTAATTTTTTAAGATCGTTAATAATATCAGTATTATCTCTGTATTCTAGTTTTTCATTACATCTAGGGCAAGTAAATTGGAAATCGGTAGCTTCACTGAAAGGATATCTGCATCCGTTAGGACATACAAAGAACATATTATTTTCTTCAAATTCCAAGGACTCTTTTATTTCTTGGTTGTGGTGGTTGTATTGTTTCTCGAGTATATTAGCAGCTTTTATTGAATCAAATCTCCAGTAGTAAGTAAACCATTGTGTTTCTGGATCTTTTTTTCTTGTATAATTAGCCATACCAACATCATAAAATTTATATAAAATTTTTCTCACAAAATTTAGTTTAATACCTGTAGCTTCAGCTATTTGTTCATCAGTAACTTTAGCAGTAAATAAACAATCTAATATTTTTTCACTGTTATCAGAATCATGAGTAAGATCGTATGCTAATTTTTTAACATTGTGTTCATTTAAGAATTTAGAATCATAATCAAAAGTATATTCAACTTTTTTCCTAGCCATTATATAATCTCGCTTAATTTATATTTAGTGTTGTATGATCTTAATACAACTTAAATTTTAGTATAATTTTTTATTATACATTAATTTAAATAAATCTTAAGTAAAAATTGTTTTTAACTTTTAACTATATTTTTTAATCAATCTTTACTTATTTAATTACATTATTATACACATAATATAATATGATATTTTAAATATTCAATAACTAGTATATTTATTTATATTCTATTTTATAAATACTTATTTAAATCGTATAATAACTGCAGGAATATGAGTAACTGTATTTAACATATCTGTTGTAATATTATCATAATTACTTTTAAAAGTATCTTTCATATTATATACCGTTTCAAAAAAATTTTCACTATTTTCAGTTTGACATTTCTCAGCAATATTTCCTAAGTTTATTAAAAATTCAATATCATCATTGGTTGTAGTTGCAAGAATTGTTGGTCCTAATTTTTTAGAAAAAGCTCTTAGAATATATCCAAATATACCTGTGTTATTTTTAATTTTATCTATTGAAATAGGTAATGTTGTATATTTAATATTATGAAATTCATAGATGGGGTCTGTATCAATTATAATAATATTAACATTCTTTCCAGTTTTGTCTTTTATTTTTTCTTTAATTATTTTTGCACTTTTTTGGGGATTAGATGGTAGTAGTGACACATATTTTTCAGGAACATTACTTAAGTCAACGCCTGCTTCAGCAGTTGGTTGTAGTGCATGTTTTATTCCATATTCTTCTAAAATAAATTGTTTATGTGCTCTTGCTTCTTTAGGCATTTTTCGGAGATTTGTTATTGTTCTTTGATTATATTTTAATAATGGTCCTAAGATATAACCCCATATACGTTTACTCCAAATTTCGGTTAAAATATATGCTAGAATTCCTGGTTTATAATTTGATTCATCACATAAGTTATTTTCAGCTGTTGAAATTGGTGTTTCACTTATAAATATATAATCATTTTCTTTACATTTTAGACTTATTTGATTAACTAATTTATCATATTTTTCTCCAGGAAGGATATAATCTGTTTTTATAGCAATAGTATTATATTTTGTCATGGTATCAATAAAAAAATAAAATAAAGAGAAGATATTATAATTTACCTAATGTATCTCCTCTTAATCCACGACGTAATGTTTCAAGAGAAATGATATCATTAGAGTTTATATTTCCAAGATTTACATCATTTCCAAGAGATAATATTAATTCTACTTGTTGATTTTTTTGTGGAGCTTCCCACATAATTTTTTCTTTTGGTGTATTTTCATATATTAAACTTAAAGTATCTTTTTTAACATTTCCTTTATCATCATATATTCCAATATTTTTACCACTTTCACGACCTTCAATAATAACCATGTCAGATCCACTTTCAATATCTGCTTTGATTAGTTCGATACGTTTTTCTTCGCTATATTCTTTATCTTTTTCAGGACTTTTTTTACCAACTTCGGATAATGTGTAAAATCCTAAATCTTTTGCTTTTGTTATTATTTCATGTCTTTTGTCTGAAGGAATTGTTGTAGATCCATTAGATATTTCCACTGCATCAAAACCTAATTTATCTAATTGGTCAAAAAATTCATCTACTTTATTTTGTTTATTTGCTAGTTCAAATAATGTTCCTCCGGTGTATGTTTTAATATTATATGAGTGGTATAATTCATTTTTATCTTTAATTATGTTTTCATCAACTAATATAGAGGTACCCCATCCATACTTTGCTAGATTGAAATAATTTGCAGTTATTGTTAACATGTCTTCTAATGTTTTATATCCTATTGCTTTATCTAAAACCATTGTGTTTGTATTAACTTTTCCGATTTGATCTAAAAATTCAAATGCTCTCATGTTTTTGCCTCATGATTAGTTATTTTTTTTAAATAATTTTCTTTATTATATTTTAAATTATACATTATATAATATAAAATATATGGGTCGTTAATTTTACATGGAGGTTAAATTATGGTTAAAAAAAGTGAAATAATATATTTTAATGAAATTAAAGAAGAAAATACTGATAAGTTATTAGAGGCTGTTAAGAAGTATCAAGAAGAATCTGGAATAAAACATATTGTGATATCATCAGATTCTGGTTTATCAGCTCTAAAATTATCTAAATTATTAAATAATCCTGAAATAAATATTGTGGATGTAACACTTCATTCTGGTTTTAGAGGAGGAGATACTACTTCTTGGAATGAAAAATATAAAGAAGAATTAATACAAAGAGGAGTTCAATGTCATATGGGAACTCATGCTTTGAGTGGAATTAATAGGGGAATGAGTAAGAAATTTGGTGGTTTTAATCCAGCAGAACTTGTTGCAGAAACATATCGTACAATAAGTGTTGGTCTTAAAGTTGCTGTAGAAGTGAGTATTATGGCAGCTGATGCTGGTCTTGTTCCAACAGATGAAGAAATTATTGCAATTGGAGGGCATTCTACAAAAGGTGTGGATACTGCAATAGTTTTAAACACTGCTCATATGAATAATGTCTTTGATTTATCAATTCATGAGATAATTGCAATAACAAGGGATTAATATTATGTTATTATTTAATTATTTTATAAAATCAATTAAATAAAAAACTTATATATTTTATAAAATATAGATATATTAATATAAATTTATTATTTACAAAAAAAGAATAAATATCTTAAAATTAATATCGTCAGCTATTAATAATTATATTATAAAAATCTTGATTATTGATAATTATAGTTATAATCTATATAGGTATTAGAAGTAATTACTTATCTAAATTATTTCATCAAAGCAATTGAATATGATATTTGAACTATCTAAGAACGATATTTAATTTTTTCAATAATGTAAGATATTAAATAAATCAATAATAAATATAATATTAATAAGTAACTGTTATTAATTAAAACATAATAGTGAGGGAGTTAAGTGAAATCTTTAATAAATGATAGCTTGAAAGATTCAAAAACTAATAGTACAACAGAACGATCCAAAGTCCCTAGTTCAGCTTCTAGTTCAAACTTAGATGATATTAATCAAGAATTAGTGGATATTATAAATCAAAGTAGAGCAAAGATCTTTGTTATAGGTGCTGGTGGTGCTGGAAATAATACTATTTCACGTTTAGGTGAAATTGGAATTGAAGGTGCAGAAACAATATCTATAAATACTGATGCACAAGATTTATTTTTCTGTAAATCTAATGATAAAATCTTAATCGGAAAAGAAACTTGTGGTGGATTAGGTGCTGGTGGAATTCCTGATGTAGGGGAAGCTAGTGCTGAAGAAAGTGAAGAGCAAATTAAAAGAAAAATAGATGGTGCTGATATGGTATTTGTAACCTGTGGTCTTGGTGGAGGTACAGGTACAGGATCAGCTCCAGTAGTAAGTAAAATTGCTCAAAAATGTGGAGCATTAACAATTGCTGTAGTAACCATGCCATTTAGTGCAGAAGGAATTAAAAGAAGAGAAAATGCTGAAAGAGGTCTTGAAAAATTACAAGAAGCAGCAGATACAGTACTTGTAATTCCTAATGATAAACTTTTAGAAGTGGCTCCAAGCTTACCAATTAATAAAGCATTCATGGTTTCTGATGAATTATTAGGAAGAGCTGTAAAAGGAATTACTGAATTAATCACAAAACCAGGATTAGTAAGTTTAGACTTTGCAGATATAAAAAGTGTAATGGAAGATAGTGGTATGGCTATGATTGGTATGGGTGAATCTGATACTGGTGATAGAGCTATCGAATCAGTAAATGAAGCACTTAACAGTCCATTACTTGACTTAGATATATCTAATGCAAAAAGTGCTCTTGTTAACATAAGTGGTAGTAGCGACTTAACATTAAACGAAGCTGAAAAAATAGTACAAATTGTAGCTGATGAACTTGATCCTGAAGCAAATATTATTTGGGGTACTCAAATACAAGATGATCTTGCAAGTACAGTTAGAACCACAATCGTTGTTGCAGGTGTAAGTTCCCCATCATTAATTGGATCTGATGATTCATACAAAGAAAAATCACGTGGAGAAGAATCTCCATCACCAGATACTGATCTCGAAGGATTTATTGATGACGTATTTTAAATATTTCATCATTTAAACTTTTTTTAAACTTTTTTTTATTATACTTATTTATAAAATAATCATATTTGTTTATTAAAAAGTACCATATTTTAATTTTGAGGTTATCTATTTGAATATAATATTCAAAATTTTATCTGAATAGGATATTCTTTTATAATTTTAAAATATATGGAAAAAATACAAAACTTTATTAATAGTAAAATAAATAACTAATATATGATCCCTATCTTAGGTTTTAAATTTTCTCATTTTGAATTTTAAATGCGGGTAGTAATATGAATATAGACAAAGAATCAATACACAGTTTTTTAAAACAATGTGAGAGAGTTTTACGAGTTTCAAGAAAACCAGATAAACAAGAATATACCACAGTATCAAAAGTTACTGGTTTAGGAATTATTGTTATTGGTTTAATTGGGTTTGTAATAACTTTAGTATCACAAGTACTATTTTATTCTTAGTTGTTTTTGAAACTTTAATTAAAAATTTTAATGTTAACAATTTAACGATAATATAATTTAATACAATGATAGAAAGTGAAAAAATATGTTTTGTGCAATGAGAGTACTTATTGGTCAAGAAAAAAATGTAGCAGCTTTATTAGCTCAAAGTATCAAACATGAAGATACTGGGATTTCTGCGATTTTATCTCCAGAATCTATGCAAGGTTATATTTTTGTCGAAACTGATAAAAAATTAGATATGAGACACCCTGCACTTAAAGTTCCTAATTTGAGAGGTTTAGTCGAAGGTGATGTTGAATTCGATGAGCTTAAATCATTCTTGAATCCTGAACCTGCAATGAACAATATTATTAAAGGTAGTATTGTTGAATTGAATTCAGGGCCATTTAAAGGCGAAAAAGCTAAAGTGGTAAGAATTGATGAAGCAAAAGAGGATGTTGTATTGGAATTAATTGAAGCAGCAGTTCCAATACCCGTCACAGTAAAGGGTGACCAAATCAGATTAATACAAAAGGAGGCTGAATAGTGGCTAGTCAAACTATTGAAATCCTAGTGGAAGGTGGAAAAGCCACACCGGGACCACCTTTAGGTCCAGCTATAGGTCCATTAGGTATTAATATGATGCAAGTTGTTGAAGAAATCAACAAAAAAACTGCTGATTTTGGCGGTATGAAAGTACCAGTAAAAATAACTGCAGATCTCGATACAAAAGAATTTGAAGTATCAATAGGTACACCACCTACAACTGCTTTAGTTCTTGATGAATTAGGTATCGAAAGTGGTTCACATGAACCTGGTACAGAAGTAGCAGCTGATTTCACAGTTGAACAAGCATTTAAAGTTGCAAGAATGAAATTCGATGACTTACTTGCAAATGATTACAAACATGCAACCAAAGAAGTAATTGGTACATGTGTAAGTATGGGTATTAACGTTGAAGGTAAAGACGGACGTGAAACTCAAAAAGACATCGATAACGGAGATTATGATGAAGTATTTAATCAATAAATGCTTTTGACTAATTTTTCATTTAAGTAACAATTATAATTTATATTAATCATTTAAGATTAGGCTTTAAATA
>CAZHBQ010000022.1:13205-21637 GCA_964530785.1 uncultured Methanobacteriaceae archaeon
ATTTACACGTTGAATTTGATTTAATATAGAAATATTTTTTTATTTTAAATCTTATTCTTTGGAGGAAATTGAATGACACAAGTTATTGAAGAAGCAGTGAAGAAGGTTTTAGAAGAATCTAAACCGAGAAACTTCACACAGTCTATTGATGTGGTCATGACCATCAACGATTTAGACATAAACAAACCAGAAAACCGTTTAGATGAAGAAGTGCTTCTCCCTAATGGACGTGGAAAAGATGTTAAAATTGCATTTATTGCTGAAGGTGAATTAGCTTACCAAGCTGAACAATCAGGTGCAGATTTAGTTATCAATAAAGAAAGATTAGAAGAATTAGGTAAAAATAGGCAAGAAGCTAAAAAAATAGCTAATTCTTATGATTTCTTTGTAGCTCAATCTGATTTAATGCCAACAGTTGGTAGATTCTTAGGACCTGTATTAGGACCAAGGAAAAAAATGCCAAAACCAATTCCAGCAAGTGCAAATCCAGATACAGTATTAGGAAGACTTAGAAGTACTATTAAAATAAGAGTGAAAGACCAACCTATAATACAATCTATTGTAGGATCTGAAGATATGACTGAAGAACAAGTTTCAGAAAATATCGATGCTATAATGGATGTTCTTGATCGTAAATTAGAAAAAGGTTCTAAACAGATCAAAGCAATGTATTTAAAAACTACAATGGGACCTGTAACGAGGGTGATCTAGATGCATCATGTTGCAGATTGGAAAAAAGAAAAAGTAGCTGACCTAGAAGATTTAACAAATTCTCATGAAATTATAGGTATTGTAAACTTAGCTGATATTCCAGCACCTCAATTACAAACTATGAGAAAATCTTTAGGAGACAATGCAGTTTTAAGAATGTCACGTAAAAACTTCATAAAAATTGCATTAGAAAACTCTGAAAAAGATGTTGAAGGTTTAGCAGATTACCTCGAAGGTCAACCAGCTATGGTCTTCACAGAAATGAATCCTTTCAAACTATTTAAAATTCTAGAAGATAGTAAAACGGAAGCTCCAGCAAAAGCTGGAAGTATTGCTCCAGCTGATATCGTAGTTCCAGCAGGAGATACATCTTTCCCACCAGGTCCAATTCTTGGTGAATTACAACAAGCTGGTATTCCTGCAAAAATTGATAAAGGAAAAATTGTAGTAACCGACGATGCAACTGTTGTTGCTGAAGGTGAAGAAGTTCCTAAAAAAGTTGCAGATATCTTAACAAAACTTGAAATTTATCCAATGGAAGTGGGAATAGATTTACTAGCAGTTTGTGAAGGAGATACAATATATACTGCAGATGTTCTTAAAATTGATGAAGACGAAACCCGTCAAACAATTGCTAATGCTTATCAAAGCGCAATTAATTTATCAGTTTTCGCAGGTATATTAAACAGCGAATCTGCTCCATTACTTATACAGAAAGCAGCAAGAGACGCTTTAAACTTAGCTGTAAATGCTAATATATTAACTTCTGAAACAACTGATAAAATATTATCTAAAGCATACTCACAAATGTTAGCTCTCGCAGCAGCATTATCTGAAGATGCAACTGATGATGAACTCAAAGAGAAATTAAATTCTCAAGCAGTTGCAGCACCAGTAGCAGATAATACAGAAGAACCTGAAGAGGAAGAAGAAGAGGAAGAGGAAGAAGAAGTATCTGCAGCAGCAGGTCTTGGAGCTCTCTTCGGATAATCTTATAGGACTAGTAAAAACGGAAATTAACTAATCTTGATAGCCAAATTAAGATTAAAATCTATGAAAAAAAGATTTAAAAAGATTGAAATAATTGTATTAATTACAATATATAATATATAAATTAAAAAGGTGTATTAACATGGAATACGTATACGCAGCATTATTATTAAACGCAACAGAAAAAGATATTAACGAAGAAAACGTTACCGCTATATTATCTGCAGCTGATGTAGATGTAGATGATGCAAGAGTAAAAGCTTTAATCGCATCCTTAGAAGATGTAGATATTGAAGAAGCTATCGCAACAGCAGCAGTAGCAGCAGCACCTGCAGCAGCAGCACCTGCAGCAGTAGAAGAAGAAGCTGTTGAAGAAGAAGAGGAAGAAGAAGAGGAAGAAGCAGAAGAAGCAGCAGCAGCTGGATTAGGTGCACTTTTCGGATAAGTGCCCTACCACTTCTTTCTTTTTAATTCTTTTTTTTAATTTTTATCTTTTATTTATGATTATATACTTTTTTTAAATATTTTTAATTGATTTTTGAATTTATATTTTTCTAATATGTACTCATTTTAACTACTTTTTTATATTATAAAAAATATAATTTTAAACATAATTAATAATTAACTCAAATTTATAAAATTATTTTTTAATAAACAATTTAAGTGTATATTTATGACTTATGAACTTGAACAATTAGGATATAAAAAACAAGTCTGTCAAAAATGTGGAAATACATTCTGGTCTATTCGTGATAGAGTAACTTGTGGAGATGCTCCTTGTGATGAATATGAATTTATAGGAGATCCAGTGACAGATAAACAATATGATTTAATGGGAATACAAAAAAAATTTAAAGGATTTTTTAAGGATCATGGACATACCCCAATAGATAGATATCCTGTTTTAGCAAAAAGATGGAGAAATGATGTATTTCTCGTAGGAGCTTCTATTTATGATTTTCAACCATGGGTAACTAGTGGTATGGTACAACCTCCCGCAAATCCATTAACAATAGCTCAACCTTCAATAAGATTGAACGATGTTGATAATGTTGGAAGAACTGGTAGACACATGACATGTTTCACAATGGGTGCACATCATGCTTTCAATACTGAAGATAATCCTGTTTATTGGAAAAATGAAACTTTAAGATATTGCCATGAATTCTTAGTAAGTATAGGAATAAATCCTGAAGAAATTACATATATTGAGTCTTGGTGGAAAGGTGGAGGTAATGAAGGTCCTTCATTTGAAATATGTGCTCATGGTGTAGAACTTGCAACTCTCGTATTTATACAATATGCTACAACAAAAGATGGTCTTAAAGAAATACCTCTTAAAATTGTTGATACAGGGTATGGTCTTGAAAGAATTGCATGGGTAAGTCAGGGAACTCCTACTGCATATGATGCTACATTTGCTCCAGTAATTAAAAGTTTAACAGATCTTAGTGGAGTTGAATTAGATACTGAAATTTTATCTGAAAATGCACGTATTGCTGGTATGATGGATATTGAAGATATTTCTGATTTAAAACTTTTACGTAAAAAAGTAGCTGATAAATTATCTTTAGATCCTGTTGAACTTAAAAAAGCAACTGATCCTATGGAAGCAATATATATTGTATCAGATCATACTAGATGTTTAAGTTTCATGTTAGCAGATGGAATTATTCCTTCTAATGTAAAAGAAGGTTATCTTGCAAGATTAGTATTACGTCGTACTATAAAATATATGAATGAATTAAAACTTAATGAATCATTATCTGATATAATGAAGATACAAGTTGATTACTTATCTAAAACTTATCCTGAAATTAAGGATAATAAAGAGTATATCATGAATATTACTGATTTAGAAGAAGAAAGATATCATACAACATTAACAAAAGGGGAAAATCTTGTAAAAAGATCTATTAAATCACTTAAAAAAGATAATGTTACATCATTCCCTAATGATATGTTAATAAACTTCTATGATTCACATGGAATTCCTCCTGAAACAGTAGAATCTATTGCAAAAGAAAATGATTTTGATGCTAATATTCCTGATAATTTCTATACTCAAATAGCAGCAGCTCATGAAGAAGAAGTTGAGGATGAAAAAGAAGAAATTGAACTTGATTTCCCTAAAACAAAATTAGCATTCTATGATGATTTAGATAAAAGAGAATTTTCTGCAAAAGTGTTAGGTGTTGTTGATTCAAATAAAATTATTCTTGATCAAACATTATACTATCCTGAAGGTGGAGGTCAACCATCAGATATAGGAATTATAACCACACCTGATGGTGATGAAATTAATATTATTCACGCAGAAAAAGTAGATGATATTGTTTTACATCATGTATCAGAAGAAGATACATCAAAACTTGATAATATTGTAGATAAAGAAATTACTGGAGTAATCGATTCATTACGTCGTGATTTATTAACAAGAAACCATACAGCAACACATTTAGTTATATCTTCAGCAAGAAAAGTTTTAGGTAAACATATCTGGCAAGCAGGAGCTCAAAAAGGTATTGATAAATCCAGAATAGATTTATCTCATTATAAACGTATTAGTCATGAAGAACTTCAAGAAATTGAAAAATTGGCAAATCAAAGAGTTCAAGAAAATCATCCTGTAAAAATAGAATGGTATGATAGAACAGAAGCTGAACGTAAATATGGATTCAGATTATATCAAGGAGGAATTGTTCCTGGTAAAAATATCAGAGTAGTAGAAATTCCTGGTGTTGATGTTGAAGCATGTGCTGGTACTCATTGTTCAAGAACTGGTGATATTGGAGTAATTAAACTCTTAAGAACTGAAAGAGTACAAGATGGTGTTGAAAGATTAGAATATGCTGTTTCAGATTCTGGAGTTAAAAAAATACAAGAAAATGATCAAATCATAAAAGATAGTAGTGAAGTATTTGGAGTTGACGCTGATCAATTACCAAAAACATGTAACAGATTCTTTAATGAATGGAAAGAACAACAAAAAACTATTAAAAATCTTGAAAAACAATTAGCTCAAGCAAAAATAGCTTCATTAAAAGATGAAGTAGAAGATATTAATGGTTATAATCTTTTAACCCAAGTATTAGATGTTGATAATAATCAATTAAGAGAAATTGCAATTAATCTTGTTGAAAAAGATCAAGTTGCAGATATTGTAATTTTACTTAATAATAATGGAAATATTATAGCTGCATCTAATGATAAAATACTAAATCAAGGTATGAAGATGGGTGATGTTATAAAAGATATTGGTGAGATTCTTGGAGGTAGAGGTGGAGGAAAACCTAACCTTGCTCAAGGTGCTAAAATGACTGCTCTTGATAGAGTAGATGAAGCATTTGGTCTTATTAAATCTCAATTAAATTCATGGAATTAAATATTTAATTCCTTTTCTTTTTTTATTATCTTAAAATATAACAATGTTTATTTAATATTAATTAAATATTTATAATTATAATTAAGATTTATTTATATAATATAATAATTCTAAAGTTTTGAATCGTACTTATTTTTACTATTATATGGGATTAATTATAGTCACTAACCACTATCCGAAATATAGATTAAGAGGTATAAAATGTCAAAAACAATTAACGAAATTCAAGAAAAATTAGATTCTGGAGATGCAGTTGTTTTAACAGCAGAAGAATTGAAAAATAAATTACGTGATGGTCAAGAAGTTACTGTGGATGATGTTGATGTTGTAACTTGTGGTACCAGTGGAGTTATGTCTGGAACAACAGCTTTATTCCATATTCCAGTAACAGGTCCGGGAGAATTTTTCAAAGCTAAAGAAGTGTACTTAAATGGAATTCCAGCATATCCTGGACCATGTTCTAATGAATTATTAGGTTCTATCGATGTATTTTTATATGGAACTAATCATAGTGAAACTATAGATCAATATGGTGGAGGTTTCCTTCTTAAAGATCTTTTAGAAGGTAAAGAAATAGAAGTTTTAGTTATTGATTATGAAGGTAATGAATATACTAAAAATGTAACTTTAGATGATATGCAAACAGCTAGAATATTTGGTACAAGAATGGCATTTAAAAATTATAATTCATTCACAAATCCAGATACAAAAGCACAAGAATCAATATTCAATGCTTCACCAATGGAAGGTCCATATAATTCATATTCCTTCAGTGGTTGTGGAGATGTAAACCCATTACAAAATGATCCTAATCAAGAGGTTATTAAAGCTGGAACTAAAATATTATTAAATGGAGCTCAAGGGGAAATTATATCTAATGGTACAAGAAGTTCTTCTGATAAACCAAACTTATTATTAACAGCTGATATGAAAGAAATGCAATCTTACTATCTTGGTGGTTTTAAAACTGGTGTAGGTCCTGAAGTTTATGATTCAGTAGCAATACCTATTCCTGTTCTTAATGATGAGATATTAAATAACTTAAAAATATTAAATGATGATGTAAAATTACCTGTATGTGATATTCATGGAAGACATTTACCTATTGATACAGTAGATTATACTTTATGGGATAATGTGGAATTACGTCCTACAATTGATGCTGATAAATGTTTCAATTGTATTCCATGTTTAAGTGAATTATATTGTCCAGTTAATGCTTTCAAAAAAGGTCCAAGTTTAGATACTCAAACATGTTATGGATGTGGATATTGTTCAGTTGTATGTCCTCGTGGTGTAGCAAGTATTAATATGGGTGATGTAACAATTAACACAGTTGATGGAGAAAAAACAATACCAGTAACTTGCCGTCAATCTGATAAGAAAAGAGGTCTTGAAATAGCAGAAGATCTTAAAAAAGCAATTTTAGATGGATCATTTAAATTATAATTTCCTTTCCTCTTTTTTTTTATTTTTACTTTTTTTAAATACTTTAATATATATAATTTAAAAATTATAATATATATTATATGATTCAAGCAGTATTTTTTGATATGGATGACACGTTGTATGATACTTCAGGTTTCGCTGCTATTGCTCGTAGAGCTGCAGTTAAATCAATGGTACATCATGGACTTAAATGTACTGAAGATGAAGGTTATGATCGTTTAATGGAAATTGTTAAAGAAAAAGGATCAAATTGTGATAAACATTTTGATATATTAACAAAAGAAATTAATGGTGAAGAAGATCCACTAGTTATTGTAAATGGAATAATAACATATCATAATACTAAATTTGCTATGTTAAAATTAGAACCCGAATCTTTTTCAATTTTACTATATCTTAAAAGTAAGGGTTATAAGGTTGGTTTAATAACCAATGGGAAAAAATTAAAACAATGGGAAAAATTAGTTCGTCTTGGAGTTTATCCTTTTTTTGATGAGGTCATTACGTCTGAAGCAGTTGGTGTTGAGAAACCTGATGTGGAAATATTTAATATAGCAATGGAAAGATTAGGTGTTACTGCAGGAACTTCTTTGATGGTTGGAAATAATTTTGATGTTGATATTATGGGTGCTTGTAATGCAGGTATTCAAAGTATGTTAATAAATTCTAAGATTACTCCAGATCAACAAAAGATTCTTGATGAGAACAATTATAGTGTTAAAGAATTAGATTCTTTAATTGATTTAATGAAAATTTTATAATAATAAATTGTATATTATTTTTAAAATATAGATAATAAATAGACTTAATAAAAAGTGAGGTCAATATTTATGGTACAATCAGTAATTTTATACTCGGAGATTATTCCTACGGTTCTTGCCGTTTTAGGTGTTTATTTTATAGGTTCTGGAATTTTAGATCATAAAAGAGTAAGTACTATTGGAGGAGTAGTCTTATTTGGATTAGCAGTTCTGGTTCCATTTATTATTCTAACAAATTTGATCTAATTTTTTCTAATTTTTTTTCTATTACTTTTTTTTCAGTTTTTAATGGTCCTTTAGTTTCTATTTTTTCTTTTGAAGCCATTGATGCAAAAAGTCCAGTTTCAAAGATATTTTTATTTTCCTGTTTTTTTGCTATATATGCTGCGATATATGTGTCTCCAAGACCTGTACTATCTATAATTTTATTTGTTTTAATAGTTGGTATATATGTTGAATTATTATTAGTATAAATTTGAGAACCATATTCGCCTTTTGTTATGATAACTATTTTTAAATTATATTTTTTTATTATATCTTGTATTATTTCATTAGTTATTTTAATAATTTCAAAGGCCTTTTTTGTTTCATTTTCATCAAGTATTAAAATATCAGTATATTTCAAAAATTTTTCTTTATCTTTCCAATTAGATGTTATGATATTATTATTTTTATCACATTCTCTTAAGTAACCTTGAGCAACAAGAACAGTTTCTATTTTATTTTCTTTAAAATATTTTATAGTATCAAAAGGAATGTCATACTTACTTAGTGGTGAGAGTAGTACAGTTGAATATTTTTTTATATCAATTATTTTTTCTATCTCTTTTTTTGTTATTGGGTTATGTGGTAACTTTGCTTTTTGTTTTCTTGTTAACTCTTCTGAATATATGTTTGTATATGCCATTGTTTTTTCTGTGATGATTTTTTTTACTCTTTTTTTATCAGGAAAAGTATTAATTAATTCTGTATCATTTTTTCCTATTGTTATTATTGTATCATAATCACAATTTAATTGATTTAATGTGTGTGATTGGTAATATACTGCACCACCTGTTTGATAATATTTATAATCTGGTGTAATTATAATATCTTTAGTAACAGGACCAATAGTAAGTATCTTTTTTTTCATAATT
>CAZHBQ010000023.1:0-21412 GCA_964530785.1 uncultured Methanobacteriaceae archaeon
TTTAGCTTAATTCTTATTTTAATTGGGAATTATGGATATTTATTTAATTAAATAATTGTTTTTAAAAAGTATTTTTAGATTATATAGTAAATATATAATTTAGAAAAAAATTGAAAAAATAGTAAAATATTTTTTTAAAAAAAGAGGTTTAAGTGGGTTTTAACACCAATTATATGGATAAAATTCTGAAGGTGGAATATACATAACTTCAGCATATCCTTCTTTTAGTAATTCTTCATTAAGATTTTTACCATCAACATAAACAACACCTAAAACTCTATCATATTTATCATAATATTTTTTATCATCTACATCAATAGTAACTTCTTTATTAAGACATTTACTTTTAACAAATTCTTTAGCTTCTTTATATCCTTCTTCTCCTCTTTCTGGAGTATTTACTCCAACAAATCTTATTCTACCAAAATTTTGAATATCAATAGTATCTCCATCAATTACTTTAGTACATATTCCAGTGACATTACTTCCATCAACGTCAGGTTTAGGATAATTTTGTGCACTTACACATAAAAGTGAACATAATACTAGAAAAATTGAAACAAAGACTATTACATTTGTCTTTTTCATTTTATTATTATCTCCTAATTTTTTTTATTTAATTATATTATAGTTATATTTGATAAAAAACATATATTTATATTACTTTTTACTAAATTTTATAAAAATGGAGATAAATAATTTGATATTGATTGTTGGAGGAGCCGGATATATAGGTTCTCATGTAAATAAAGCATTAAATGAAGCAGGATATGAAACAGTAATACTTGATAATCTAAGCTATGGACACGAAGAATCCATAAAATGGGGAACATTTTGTAAATGTGATCTAGCAGATATTGATGATGTAGATGAAATTTTCAATAAGTATGATATTTCAGCAGTAATGCATTTTTCATCATTTATAGATGTTGGAGAATCAGTAACAAATCCAGAAAAATACTACATAAATAATGTTGTAAATACAATGAACTTACTTCACGTAATGTTAAAACATGATGTTAAAAAATTTATATTTTCATCAACATGTGCAACATATGGAATACCACAAAAAATACCACTAATAGAAGATCATCCACAAAATCCAATAAATCCATATGGAATGACAAAATTAATGGTTGAAAAAATATTAAAAGATTATGATCAAGCATATGGATTAAAATCTGTAATATTAAGATATTTCAATGCTTCAGGAGCAGATGAATCTGGAGTAATAGGTGAATGGCATAATCCAGAAACACACTTAATACCATTAATACTTGATGCAGCAATAGGAAAAAGAGAAGATATAAAAATATTTGGAACAGATTATGACACACCAGATGGAACTTGTATCAGAGATTATATTCATGTAACTGATCTTGCAGATGCACATATTAGATCACTACAATATCTAGAAAAAGAAAATAAAAGTAATGAATTTAATTTAGGAAATGGTCAAGGTTTTTCAGTAAAAGAAGTAATCGACTCAGTAAAAAGAGTTACAAATAAAGAATTTAAAGTAACTCATGATAAAAGAAGAGAAGGCGACCCAGCAATATTAATTGGAAGTTCTAAAAAAGCAAAAGAAACATTAGGATGGAATCCACAATACACAAATATTGATCAAATAATAGAAACAGCATGGACATGGCATCAAAAATTAAATAAGGAATAAAAAATGAGTAAAACAGTTTGTGCAGTAGTTGTAACATATAATAGAAAAGAGCTTCTACTAAAATGTATAAAAGCATTAATTAATCAAACACAAAAAGTAGATGCAATATATATTGTTGATAATAATTCAACAGATAATACAACCCAACTACTTAAAGAACATAACTATATCACAAAAACAACATATGATGAAAATAAAATAGAAATAACACAACAAAATTATGATCAAACATTAATAAAATATATTCATCTACCTGTAAATTTGGGAGGAGCAGGTGGATTCTATCATGGAATTAAACAGGCTCATCAAGATAACTATGACTGGGTATGGATAATGGATGATGATGCTCTTCCAACAAAAACATGTCTTGAAAAATTAAAACCATACTATAATATGGAAGATACAGTAGCATTAGCTAGTCTAAAAGTAGATATGGAAAATAAGATATTATATCATCACAGAGGTTACTTTAATTTTAAAAAAGGATTACCAATACAAAAACACATAACTGATGAAGATTTAAAAGAACCAACAAAAGATATAGACATGGTTTCATTTGTAGGATTACTTGTAAAAAAAGAAGCAATAGATAAAATAGGATATCCTAAAAAAGAATTTTTCATACATACAGATGATTTAGAGTATTGTATAAGGTTAAGAACAATAGGTAAAATAAAACTAGTTAAAGATAGTATTATTAAACATGCAGAAGGAAGCATAAAAGGAACTTTCAAAAAAACAAAACTAGGTATAACAGTAAACAGAAGACCTTATGATAAATTATGGATAAATTATTTCATGCAAAGAAATTTAATATGGATTGGAAAACAATACTCACAAAATAAGTTATCTTTATATCTAACAATACTAAAAAATTATATTCTAACAATAATAGGAATAATAGTATTTGATGATCATAAATACAGAAGAATAAAATTCTTTACAAATGCATACATTGATGGATTAAGATCAAATTTTGATAATAATAAACCTAAAGAAATTCTATACAATAAAATGAGGTAAGAATAATGGGAGTGAAATTTAAAGATATAACAAATCCTGAACCAATAGAAATGAAAGAATTAAAATCAAAAGTATTAACAGTTGATGCTTCAAATTTAATATATAAATTCTTAACAACAATGAGACAAGGTGATGGATCACCACTAAGAGATCTTAATGGAAATATAACATCACATTTAAATGGAATAATGTTTCAAACATCAAGCTTAATTGAAAGAAATGTTAAACCAGTATATGTTTTTGATGGAAAAGCACCAGAATTAAAAAAGAAAACACAAGAAGAACGTATTAATATTAAAAAAGAATCAGAACAAAAATATCTTGAAGCAAAAAAAGAAGGAGATAATGAAAAAGCAAGAAAATATGCAGCAAGAACAGCACATCTTAACAATGAAATCATCTCTTCTTCAAAAAAATTATTAGAACTTATGGGAATACCATATGTTCAATCAAAAACAGAAGGTGAAGCTCAAGCTTCGTATATGGTAGCTCAAGAAGATGCATGGGCTGTTGTATCACAAGATTATGATTGTCTTCAATTTGGAGCAACAAGAGTTCTTAGAAACTTTAAATTATCAAGAGGTAAATCTAATATGGAAATAATATCACTTGATAAAACATTAAATGAACTAGAGCTAACAAGAGAGCAACTTGTTGATGTTGCAATACTTGTAGGAACAGATTTTAATGAAGGAGTATATGGAATAGGTGCAAAAAAAGGAATAAAACTAATTCATAAATATGGAACTCTTGAAAGATCACTAGAACATCTTGGTAAAGAAATAGAAGTTGATCCTGATTTAATAAGAGATATATTTTTGAAACCTGATGTTGTTAAAGATTATGATATTAAATTTAAACGTCCTAAAAAAGAGAAACTTCTTGATTACTTATGTGGTGATCATGATTTTGATGAGAAAAGAACAACAGCTGCAATAACAAAATTACAATTAAAAACAGCACAGACAAGTCTTGAAAGTTGGTTCTAAAAAATAAAATATTATTCTACACTAATTTTATAAAAAAAAGGAAATGGTGATGTTTAGTTAATATAAGTTAATATTAACTTATGTTCCTACATCCCAACTATTCATATATTCTTTTTGATCATTACTTAATTGATCTATTTCTACACCCATTGTTTTAAGTTTTAATTTAGCAATTTCTATATCTGTTTCATCTCTTGTTTTATAAACACCAGGTTCCATATCTTCATTTAATAAACGTTTAGCAGATAATGCTTGCATAGCAAAACTAAGATCCATAATTTCAGCAGGGTGTCCTTGACCATATTCACCAGCAAGATTTACAAGTCTTCCACCAGCAAGTAAGTATATTGTACGACCATCAGTCATGTTAAATCCTTCAATATCTGGTTTTAACATTTCACGACTAACTGATTGTACTGCAAGATCATTTTCATTAATTTCTACATTGAAGTGACCAGAATTTGCTAACATACAACCATCTTTCACATGTTTGAAGTCATCACCAGAGATAATATCTTTATTACCAGTTGCTGTAATAACAATATCAGCTTCTTCAAGAGCTTTTTGAACAGTCATTACTCTATATCCATCCATTTTAGCTTCTAGTGCTCTTATAGGATCTACTTCTGTAACAATTACATTTGCTCCAAGACCTTGTGCTCTCATAGCAATTCCTCTTCCACACCATCCGTAACCGCATACAACTACTGTTTGTCCAGCAATTACTGTGTTTGTTGTTCCCATTATTGAGTCAAAAGTGGATTGTCCTGTACCATATCTGTTATCAAATAAGTATTTCATGTATGAATCATTTACAGCCATTACTGGTATTTTAAGTGCATTATCAAGATGCATGGATTTTAATCTGTGAATACCTGTTGTGGTTTCTTCACATCCACCTCTTAGTTTTTCAAGAAGTTCAGGTCTTTCTTTGTGAATTAAAAAGATTAAATCTGCACCATCATCAATAACAATATCTGGTTCATAATCTAAAACTTTATTTAATTGTTCATAGTATTCTTCATTTGTTTCTCCTGTCCAACCATACATATTTAAGCCTAATTTAGCTCCAGCAGCTGTTGCATCATCTTGTGTTGATAATGGGTTACATCCAGTCATTACAACTTCTGCTCCACCTGCTTGTAATGTTAATCCTAAATTAATTGTTTTAGGTTCAAGGTGTAGACATGATCCTATTGTTATTCCTTCAAATGGTTTTTCTTCTTCAAATTGTTTTTTAATAGTTTCTAAAACAGGCATATGTCTTTGTACCCATTTAATTTTCTTTTCTCCTTCAGGAGCTAAATTAATATCTTTAATATCATATGTCATTATTTTAACCTCTTACTGAAATATAATTGTTATAATATATCTTTTTATTAATTATTATTACTTTAGATTAAGAACATTATATTCTTAAAGTTTATTTAATAATTAATGAAATTAGAATGAAATTATATTAATTAATAAAATAGTAAAAAAATATTTTTAGAGGAGGTTATTGTTAATTCTTTATTTTGAATTAATAGTATTTGTTAGTATTATTTCTTTTTCTGGAATTTCTAAAGTATATTTACTAAAGTCTCTGTCATATAATGAAGCAGCTAACATTACTACTGCACAAGATCCAACATTATGAACTAATGCACCAGTTATTGGGTCAAGTAGTCCTAGTACTGAACATACTATTGCAATAGCATTGATTATCATTGATATTGTAATACTTAATTGTATTGTAAATAATGTTGCATTTGATAGTTTTTTAAGGTATGGTAATTTTTCAATATCATCACCAAGAAGTGCAATATCTGCAGCATCAATTGCAATATCACTTCCTATGCCACCCATTGCAATACTTACATCTGCTGTTTTAAGTGCGGGTGCATCATTAACACCATCACCTATCATACAAACTTTTTTACCTTCTTCTTTTAATTTTTCAATACTTTTAACTTTATCTTCAGGTAATAATTCTGCATGTATTTTATTTATTCCTATTTTATTTGCAAAGTATGATGCAGCTTTATAGTTATCACCTGTTAATACTTCAACTTCAGTATCCATTTGATTAAGTAATTCTACAACTTTTGAAGAATTTTCACGAACAACATCTGATAATCCGATAATTCCAATTATTTCATTATTTAATCCAACAACAATAGATGCTTTTCCTTCTTTGATAAGTCTATTTAATTCTTTTGTTGTATTATCAGTTGTTTGTATATTTTTTTCTTCTATAAATTTTAGTGAACCAGCATATATTTTATTTTCATTATATTCTACTTGAACTCCTTTTCCAGGGATCATTTTAAAAGTATCTGGTTGTATTTGTTCTATTTTTTCTTTTTTTGAGTAGTTAATTATAGCTTTTCCTATTGGATGTTCTGATTTTATTTCGGCAATTGTTACATATTCTAGTAATTTTTCTTCTGTAATATCTTTTTTAAGTGGAATTATATTTGATATTTCAAGATTACCATAAGTTAAAGTTCCTGTTTTATCAAAAGTTATTGTATCAACTTTTCCCATATTTTCAAGAGCTTCTCCTGATTTTATAAGAATTCCATGTTTTGTTGCCTGTCCAATTGCTGCCATAATAGCTGTTGGTGTTGCAAGTATTAATGCACATGGACAGAATACTACAAGTATAGTAACAGCTCTTACAAGTTCACCTGTTATGAAATATGTGATAATTGCAATAAGTAGTGCTACTGGTACAAGCCATGTTGCCCATTCATCTGCAATTCTTTGTGTTGGTGCTTGTTTTTCTTCAGCTTCTTCTACCATTTTTATAAGTTTTTCAAGAGATGAATTTTTACCAATTTTTGTTGTTTTAATGTCGATTGATCCATATAAATTCAAAGTTCCTGAGAAAACTTCATCTTTGATAGTTTTATCAATAGGTAGTGATTCACCTGTCATTACTGACTGATCAATAGATGTGTCTCCTTTTATGATAATACCATCTGTTGGTATAACTTCACCAGGAAGTATTCTAAGTGTATCATTAATTTTTATATCTTCAACTTTAATTTTTTCTTCAATTATTTTTCCATCAACTTCGGTGATTTTTCGACCAGTTTCAGGTTTTAAACTTATTAGGTTATGTAGTCCACGTTTAGATCTTTCAACTGTATATTCTTCAAGTAATGCTCCTAATGCCATTATAAATACTACTTCACCTGCTGCAAATATTTCACCTATCATTATTGATGCTACCATTGCAATACAAATAAGTAATGCTGATGATACCCAGTGTTCATAAATAAGTCTTGTTATTGCTAAGTATAATAGGGGTATTCCTGATATTATTATTGTTATCCATGCTGGATCATAAGTTGTTTTATATCCATTTAATAACATTATTAAACTTATCAGTAAAAATATTCCTGATACTATAGTCATCTTTAATCCTTCGAGTACATGCATTATTTCTTCAAGGTTAATTTTGGTAACCTCCTTTAATTATCATTGTTAAATAATAATATAGTAATACAAGTATATAAATGAATTTACTAAAAAGTATTACTTTTGTATTACTTTTATATTCAAAAATAATTAAAAAGTATTACTTTTAATATCTTAATAAAAAAAAGTAAGTAGAATTTTTATACGTAAATAAAATTTTCATGGTAAAAAAAAGATGTTAAAATTTAGATAAAAAAAGTGATTTAATTTGATAAAATGGATATTATATTATAAATTTTATATAAAAAAATAAAAAAAAGAAATAGTCTTACTTATTACAAAATAAAACTAAAAGAATGTTTTAAATATAACTTTTGTGGGAGATTAAATAAGAAATATAGAAAAAATATCTATACTTACTTATTTTAGTTATATTGATTAATTGTATGAAACAGATTCAGTTTCATGTCTTGGTTTAACTTTTTTCATAGCTTCTTCAAATGCTTCGTATTCTATTTCATCAGCATCAATATCTTTTCTTAAAGTTAACATTACAGCTTCACGACATACAGCTTCAATATCAGCACCAACAAAACCTTCTGTTTGTTTTGCAAGTTCAGTTATATCTACATCACTTGCAAGTGGCATTTCAGCAGTATGTACTTTAAATATTGCTTCTCTTGATTCTTCATTTGGAAGAGATACTTCTACATGTCTATCAAATCTTCCAGGTCTAAGTAATGCTGGATCAATTATATCTTTACGATTTGTTGCAGCAATAACAGATATGTCATGTAATTCTTCCATTCCATCCATTTCTGTTAAAAGTTGATTTACAACTCTTTGAGTTACTCCACTATCCATTGAACTTCCTCTTGCTGATGCAATTGAATCAATTTCATCAAAGAATATTACTGTTGGAGCAGTTTGTCTAGCTTTTCTGAAAACTTCTCTAATTCCTTTTTCAGAATCTCCTACCCATTTAGATAATAATTCTGGTCCTTTAACTGAGATGAAGTTTGCATTACTTTCATTTGCTACTGCTTTTGCAAGTAATGTTTTTCCTGTTCCTGGAATACCTGTTAATAATACTCCTTTTGGTGGTGTAATTCCAAATTTTTTGAATTTTTCAGGATTTTTAAGAGGCCATTCTACAGCTTCTTGTAACTCTTGTTTTGCATCTTCAAGTCCACCTACATCACTCCATGTTACATTAGGAATTTGTACAAGTACTTCTCTGAGTGCTGATGGTTGAATATCTTTTAGAGCTTCTTTGAAATCATCTTTATTCAATACCATTTGATCAAGAACTTCTTGAGGTACTTCTTGATCTGTCTGTATATCTGGAAGTACTCTTCTAAGTACCCTCATAGCAGCTTCTTTACATAATGCTTCAAGATCTGCTCCAACAAATCCATGTGTTACTTCTGTTAATTCTTCAAGATCTACATCATCTGCAAGTGGCATGTTTCTTGTATGTATTTCAAGAATTTCTTTTCTTTCTTTAACATCAGGAACACCAATTTCAATTTCTCTGTCAAATCTTCCTGGTCTTCTTAATGCTTCATCAATAGCATCAGGTCTATTTGTTGCACCAATTACTACAACTTCTCCTCTGCTTTTAAGCCCATCCATCAATGTTAAAAGTTGAGCTACAATTCTTCTTTCAACATCTCCACTCACATCTTCTCTTTTTGGAGCTATTGCATCAAGTTCATCTATAAATATGATTGAAGGACTATTTTCTTCTGCTTCTTCAAAGAATTCTCTGAGTTGTTCTTCAGATCCACCAACATATTTACTCATTATTTCAGGCCCATTTATTACAATAAAATGAGCATTTGTTTCATTTGCTACTGCTTTTGCAAGTAACGTTTTTCCTGTTCCTGGTGGTCCGTGAAGTAATACTCCTTTTGGTGCAGATATTCCTAATTGTTTGAATAATTCAGGTCTTTTTAATGGTATTTCAACCATTTCTCTGATTTTTTTAACTTCGTTTTCAAGTCCACCAATGTCTTCGTATGATACATCAATTAGGTTTTCTACGCCTTCAAATTTACTTGGATCAACAGGTTTTGTTTCCATTTCTATTTCTGTTGCTTCAGTAATTTTTACAGGTCCTAATGGTTTTGTATTTATCACTGCTAATTTTATTTCTCCAATAGATGTTGTAGACATCATATGACTAAATATATCATCAAACATCATGGATGATTTAGGTTGTTGTTTCCTAATTCCAGTAATTATGATGTCTCCCTTACTCATTATTCTATTTAAAAATACACTGTTTAAGTCTCCTTGAATTGCTATTTCTTGATCCACTGGTGCTAATTTTATTTTTTTAGCTTCTTTGATTTGAGCTGGTCTTATGGTTATTTCTTCGCCTATTGATGTTCCAGCATTTTTTCGTATGTAACTGTCAATTCTAACTATACCGAGACTAATATCTGACTGTGAAGCCACTACTGTTGCTGTAGTAAGTTTATCTCCTTCTATTTCAATTATGTCACCATCTTTTAGATTTAATTTTGACATACTTTCCGGATCAATTCTTGCTACGGATCTTCCGATATCTGATTGGGAGAATGCTTCGGCAACTTTTAATTTTAGTTCATTTTCCATTTTCATTTCTCCTTTTATTTGATTTATACGGGTATATTTATCTACGAGTATATTTTTTACAAAAAAGAATAAAATAATGTTTTTTATTTATTTTTGTAGTTAAGAGTTTTAAACTTTTGATATATATACTTTTTCCCGAAATTATGATTTTTAAGTATTAAATTAAATTAATTCTGAATATTAATTTTAAATTTTATTATATTTTCTTTTAGTAACCTTTTGTAATAATAAGTTTATAGAAAGTTATATTTATACTTTTCGGTAAAAATCTAAAAAAAATAATAAAGTATATATACTAAAAAGAATCATAATCATTTCTATAATATAAAAAAATAATTTTTAAAAAATATGGGAATAAAAAAAGTTTTAATGGATTATTCCACCTATACCCTTCAAATAATTTTCAACTATTTCTCGATCAGATTTATTAAATGTAGTATAATGGAAAGTGATACTTACAAAACCTTCTTGAATCGGATCATCTTTATAAATATCTTTAATATTAACATCAATTACCACACTTATATTTCTAAACATGTCAAGTAATATATTTTCATCACAACTATCTGGAAGAATAACTGATATATCAAAAGAATGGATTGTTAGGTTATTTTTCTTCCAATTGTAAATATCTTCTTTTGTTAAAATATTAACATTTGATATTTTAAGAGTTATTAAATTATTTTTTAAATCACGTAAAGTAACAGTGTCAGCAGTTATACTCTCAACTGTACCAATATGAATATTTTTTGAATATTGATGTTCAAGTCCAATTTCTTTTCCAATAGAATTTTTAATAAAATTTAAATCATCAGTTAAAGCACTAATAGCTTTATCTGATCGACCAAGAGCTTCTTCATATTCATCAAGATATCTTGCAGAGTTACTCATATTTTCTACAAATTCATCTTCTTTATTCTCATCAATAAGTTTTGCAAGACGAGTACTTTCTTTAATTAACATCTTACGTGAAATTTCAGTTTCTTTATTTGATTTTTGAATAGAATAATATAAATATGGATTTTGTGATACAATACGACTTATCATATCTAACATTAAACTATATACAGGACTTGAAAATTCTCTTGATTTTTTAACACGTATATTTAATTTTTGAATAGTTGAAGCAATACTAATATATGAAAAATGAGTTAAACCTTGAACAACACTCATTGTTTTATCATGTTCAGTAGGTGTACTTACAACAATTTTAGCATTATTATCTTTAAGATAGGAATATACTTTGTCATACCATTTATTACATCTATTTTCAATAGGTGTTAATATAACAACTTGACCTTCAAGAGAACTAACACGTGGTCCAAACATTGGATGTGTTGGTAAAATATCAGTATTTTCTGGAGAATATTTCTCTAACGCTTCTGCAGTTTTAGTTTTAACTGATGTTACATCAATTAGTAATGAGTTTTCTTTAGCATGAGGTGCAACTTCTTTTATAGTATCAACCATGTATTCTATTGGAACACTAAATATTGTTATATCAGCATCTTTTACTGCTTCTATGTTATCATCAAGATAGTTAACACCAAGTTTTTTAGCAACCTTTTCTCCAGATATTTTATTACGACTTGTGATTGTAATATTGAAGTTATCTTTTTTAAGTTTTTCAGCAATCCATTTACCTAAACCTCTAGTTCCTCCAATAATACTTATTTTAATATTTTCTTCACAAGTCATAATAATCCATCCTATTGTTTTATATATGTTTATTTAATTTTCATTGTTTATATTTCTATTCGGGTTACTTTATTTTTAGAATAATATTCACTTACAACTTCTAGAAGTTCTCTAATTTTGGGATTTCTTATAAGTTTACAGAATGCTTCATATTCACTAATACTTTTAAGATATACTCCTCGTTTTTTCATGGCTTGTCCATCAATTGATGGATTAAGTTCAACAAATACGGTTTGATTGTTATTATGTTCGGGAGTTTTTACTATAAATACTCCTTCAACTGTTGTTGGAATTCTTTCCCATGGGCTTGTTTGTTCTACTGTTTTTACTAAGATCTTTTTTTGTTCACTATTCATAATATTTTATGTTTCACCTTTTGTTTTAGTAATACTATTTTTATAATACTACATATAAAAAGTATTACTTTTTATGTATTAAATTATTACTTAAAATTATATCAATAAATAAAAATACAAATAATATATAATCAGAAAAAAACAATTTTAAAAAGGAAAATAAAATGCAAATAAAAAATCAAGATAAAAAACAAGGATTAATCGAAGTAATACCTGAAACAATTGATGATTTATGGCACTTATCACACATAATTGAAGAAAATGATTATGTATCAACATTAACAACACGAAGAATACAAGATAATGATAGTGGAAAAACAAGAGCAGATAGAGGAGTTAAAAAAACATTTTTCCTATCAATAAGGGTAGAAAAAATAAACTTTCATAAATACACTGGAATGTTAAGAATAACTGGAATAATTGAATCAGGGCCAGAAGATTTAGTACCTTTAGGATCATACCATACAATAAATGTCCAAATAAATAATACAATTAAAATACGTAAAAATTGGAATAAATGGTCACTTGAAAGATTAAATCAAGCAATAGAAGCGTCAAAAAGACCAACAGAAATAATAGTAACAATGGAAGACAATACAACTGATCTTGGAATAATAAAACAGTATGGTATAGAATATATTGGACCAATAAATGGGGATATATCAGGAAAGAGAAATATTCCTAAAGATAGAAAAGAAAAAGTAAAACAATACTATGAAGATGTAACAAAAACAATCATGCAACACTCAAATATCAATAAATTAATAATAATTGGTCCTGGATTTACAAAAAATGGCTATTATAATTATTTAGAAGAAAAATATCCTGAGCTTGCAAAAAAATCAGTTTTAGAAAGTACTGGGGCAGGAGGTCATGCAGGAATTCAAGAAGTTCTAAAAAATGGACTAATAGAAACATTATCAAAAGATGCAAAAATAGCATCAGAAACATCTTCTGTAAATAAATTACTAGAACAAATAGGAAAATCATCACAAATGGTAACATATGGAAAAAAACAAGTAACAAATGCAGCAAATATGGGTGCTGTTGATAAATTATTGGTTATAGATAATTTAGTAAAAAGTAAAAATATTCAACAAATAATGAATACTGTTGAAAATATGGGTGGAAAAGTAGAAATTATAAGTAGTCAACATGATGCTGGAAAACAATTAGAAGCATTAGGATCTTTAGGATCTTTTTTAAGATATCCAATATAAAATCAATAATTAATAATAATAATTTTATACTTTACTAATCATAATTATATATAGAAGTAGTATATACTACATAATATAACAATAATCAGGTGAATAAAATGATAGTCTATCAAATGTGGATAGTAGCATTTATTCTCACATTGATTTTAACAATAATATTCACAGTATTATTCTCTAAGATTAAAGGAAATCTATATGAACAAATACGTGGAGGAGTTCCAAGAGCAGTTGGAATAGCACCATTTATTATGATGCTTATATTTTTCCCTAAACCTTATAATTATTTAATAGGTATTATTGGAGTAGCAGGATTTATTGATGATATTGTTGGACGTAAATCATTAGGTTCATATATGGAAGTAGGTCAATTCTTTAGAGGAATTGGAATACTTGTTGTAATGATTTATGGATATTATCTCATGGGGCCTGTAGCTATACTTCTTGCATTAATGGTACAAATATTAAATATAGCAGATATGCAACCTGGAACAGCATGTATAACTGTAATTATAATGTCAGTAGTATCATTTGCGTTATTAACAATTATGGGTTCATCAGAATATTGGATTCCAGTATTACTTACATTAATATGTTTAGGTTATATGTCACAAGATTATTCTGGATATATAATGATGGGGGAAATTGGTAATCATTCCTTTGGAGTAGCTTTAGGAATATGTTTTGCATTAGTTTCAGCAACAATAAGTAAAACATTTGCTCCAAATGTATTTTATCCTGTAGAATTCTTAATAATGTTAATATTATTCTTAATAACTACAATAATTATTGCAAAATTAAGAGAAGAAACATTATCATATTACTTAGAAAATTATTTACATATTCAAAATCCAACATTTGGAGATTATGTATTTGATGTTTTAACAGGTGGTGGATTAGGAGATTTATTTAGAATATTAATTCTAGATAATGCTAAATATGATATTAAAAATCCACTTCTAATAAAATTAGGTGTGAGAAGATTAGTATATAATCCAAAAAGTAAAAAAGTACGTAAAATAAAAACATTAGAGAAAGAAGAAACATTAGCTGAAGGTGAGGAAGGTTTTCTCTAATTATTTTTTTCTTTTTTTTTAAATATTTGAATTATTCTTTTTAAATTACTTTTTTCATGAAAAATAGTTAAATGAGATCTTATTTTTCTAAAATCTTCTAAAATTTATTTTATTTTTAAAAAAATTAACCATATTATTTATTTAAATTCTATTTCTAACTTTTAAAAATAATATGAAAAAACAAAAAGTATATATATAGTTTATATTAAAATTATTTTTAGTGAATATATTTTTTTGGGAGATATATAAAATGTATGAAGTAATATTAGAAAGAGAAGATTGTACAATGTGTGGAAATTGTGTAGAAGTAGATGAAACATTATTTACATTTGATTCAGATGATAAGGCAACAATCGTAGGATCAGAAAGAGACGATGATGTAGATGAATTAGAAGTAGATGATGCAGAACCATACAAAGAAGCAGCAGATTCATGTACAGGTGAATGTATAGAAGTTTATGATGAAGAAGGAAATCCAGCATAAATTCTATATTAATAAATAAAATAGTTTATAAAAAAACTATTTTTTTCTTTTTAATAATCTTTTAAAATACAAACTGATTTTTTTTTTATTATTTATAATATCTATTATTTTCATTTCACTTTAAAAAGAAATAAGATAATAATAATTATAAAACTTAACAATTAATTTAATAAATAAAATAAAATATAAATTTAACCAAAAGAATAACTTTTTTGTAAATAATTATATTTTTTTAATTTTAATTCTTTTTAAATTTTTCAGGTAGGTAAAAAAATAATGAAAATATTAATTTTTGTAACAGGAAGAGGTATAGGTGGGGATGCAGTAACAGCATACAATATATCTAAAGCTTTAGAGAGTAAAAATATTTCATCAAAAATTGTTCTAGATCCAAGTGCTCCAGGATATTACTTTAAAAAACGTAATATTGAATGGTTACAATCACCAATACCAGCAGCAGGAGGACATGCTGCATCTAAATCCAGATTATTTAAAGCAGGAATAAAAACATTAAAAGCAGTATATGCTGGACAAAAACTAATTAAAAAAGAAAAAGCAGATGGAGTATTAGGGGTTATTGGTGGAGGATCAGTAATAGGATGTTTATCTGCTAAGATGGCAAAAGTTCCAGCAATAGGGGTAGCTGCAACACCAACAGATACGAAAATATCATTAAAATTAAATCCAACAATATTACTTCCTGAATCACCATTATTTACAAAAGAGGAAATAAAATCTAAATATGAAGTTGTACATCAATATTCTCCAATAAAAGTCGATGTTGTAGAAGGAAATAAGGAAAATATTATAGATAAATTACCGGAAAACTTTAATCCAAATAATAAATCAGTACTTTTTGCATCTGGATCTACACTCTTTGATGACATGGCAAAAGCAGCACGAAAATATGCAGAAGAAAATGATGATGTTAATATATTTGTAATAGGAGATCCATTAAAAGAAGAACTCAATGAAATAATAGATCATCCAAACATAATTAATTTAGGATATATTAATTATATAAAAGATTTATATGATCTAATAGATATAGCAGTAATAACTGATGATGGACTAACATTACATGAAACAATAGCATGTAATTTACCAGTTGTAGTTGTAATTGGAGTAAAATATGGACGATATCATGGATTATCAAAAGTATTTGAAGGAGCAGTACTTGAAAGTAATGTGGA
This sequence comes from uncultured Methanobacteriaceae archaeon, assembly GCA_964530785.1. Taxonomy (GTDB): domain Archaea; phylum Methanobacteriota; class Methanobacteria; order Methanobacteriales; family Methanobacteriaceae; genus Methanosphaera. Next base: position 15,742 of record CAZHBQ010000023.1, read on the forward strand.
TAATATAACAGAAATAGTAACACAAGCTCTTGAAAATCAAGAAGAAATGACAAAAGCAGCACAAAAATATTCACAAGGAATTCTAAATACAGCAGATGAAATGACAAATTTTGTAAAAAAATACATAAAAGAATCAAACGACTGAAGAAGTTTTTTCATAACTATTTTTCTCAAACTTCTTTTTTTAAAATATAAATTATATTAAAGAATATCAATTCTCATAGAATAACCAATAGATATATTCCTTTTTTTTAGGTATAATTTCAGTAAATATTTTTAAATTCATATATCAATTATTAATTATTTTATTAAAAAAAAGTAAAGTAAGAAGTTAGGAATATCTTTTAAAGTATTGTGTTAGTTTTGATATTCCATCAGTTGATGGATGTATTTCTAAAAAGTTTTGGAAGTCTTCTATATTTTTATTATCTTTCATTGCTTTTATCATGTATGGTAAAGCTATATTTGATGATGGAGATATTGCTATTATGTCTGTTGGTTTTCCTTCAAAATTTACTGTTTCTTTTGTATATCCAGTTTTTCCACTTAGTGTATACCAGAAACTTCCAGGTCCTGCTGGTGCTGCAAGCTTTGTTGTTGTTCCAATGTCTGAAACTTCTGTTCCTAACATGTAGCTTATATCATAAGGTAATGATATTGTCATTGGAATATAACTGTAGTCTGGTGTTATATTTTCTCCCATTATATTTTTTATTGCTACAGTTGCTTCCATTCGTGCTACTGGTGTTGAGAGTATTCCACCTATTACATCTCCTGCTGCATAAATGTCTGGGTTTGATGTTTGCATATATTGGTCAACAAGAATATTTCCTTTTATGTCAACTTCTACAATATCTTTTACTATTTCTGAGTTTGGCTGAACTCCTGTTGCAAGAAGAACTGTACCTTCTATTTCTCCAAAATTTGTGATAACTGATCTATCTGTAATTTCAATAATTTCAACATTTTCATGTACTATTGTATTTTTAAGTAATTTAGATACAATATAATCCTCTGCTTCAGGATCATTTAACATTTTAAGGAAGTGACTTCTGCATAATATTTCAACATTACTTCCAAAACTTGAGAAAATATTAGCGTATTCAGCAGCAGTAGATCCTCCACCAATAATTACTAAATTTTCAGGAACTTCTTTCATCTTCAGAACATCTTTATATGTATAAGCATTTTCACAACCTTTAATATTAGGGATATATGGAGAAGAACCAGTACATATTAAAAGTTTATCATAACTATATTCATCATCTTCATTTACAATAACAACTTTTTCTTCACTATCAACTTCAGCAATTCCTTGAACATATTCAACACCAACAGATATGGTTTCTTTGGTGCTGATTTTTCGAATCTTTTTTTGAGTTTCTTTTATGTTTTCAACAATTTTCTTAAAATTAACAGTAGGTTTTTCTTCAAAGATACCTAACTGATTAAAATTTTCATTATCATGAATATGTCTTGCAACATCATTAAATGCACATACAACCATACATGCTTGATTTAAACATTTACCACCAATATGACTTTTTTCAATTAATGTAACATCATTTCCTGCTTCACTAGCAGCCATTGCAGCAAAACGTCCTGCAGGTCCTGCACCAATAATAACAATTTTTGTCATAAAAGATCCACCTCACTATTTACTTAAAATTAATTATATATATGGTATATTAATAAGTTTATATAAATATTTGAAAAGTTTATTTTTAATAACTAGAAAAAAATAGAGATTTATAGAAAAAAAATAATGATATTATAAAAAAAGAAGGTTAGAGAAGTTATTGGTTACTATATTTAATAATTTTTTCTAACTGTTCTTTTGCTTTTCCACTTTCAATAAGTTTTCTTGATAATTCAACTCCTTCTTCAAGGGAATTAACTTTTTCTGTAGTGTATAATATACTTGCAGAATTCATTAAACATAATTCCATACGAGCCTTATCTTGTTTAGTTTCAGTAACATTATCAAGAATATTATAAATGATATTTAAATGTTCTTCAGCACTATCAGGAGCAGTTATATCTTCAGGATTTGCAAATTCAAGTCCAAAATCTTCTGGTGTAATATATTTAACTTCTATATTTCCATCATCAATAAAAGCAACTTTTGTTTTTCCAATATTTGAAATTTCATCCATTGCAGGATTTCCTTCTGAATCAAATCCATGAACAATCATTCCACGTTTTACTCCAAGATTTACACATACTTCAGCAATATTTTCAACAAGATCTGGATCATATAGTCCTGTTACTCTTGCTGTAACTTTACTTGGACATGAAATTGGACCTAAAAGATTGAAAATTGTTCTAACTTTTAATTCTTTTCTTACTTTCATAACATTTTTTGTTGCTTGATGATATATTGGAGCAAAAATAAAAGCAAAATTACATTTTTCAATAGAGTTTGCAACTTGTTCTGGGTTTAATTCAATATTAACTCCAAGTGCTTCAAGAGCATCTGCTCCACCAAACTTACTACTTACACTTCTATTTCCATGTTTAGAAATTTTAGCTCCACCAGCACTAGCAACAATTGATGCAATTGTACTTACATTAAATGTTTTAAAAACATCTCCACCAGTACCACAACTTTCCATTAAATATTCACCTTCAGGTTCATATTCAATTTGTACAGCATGATCTTTCATACTTTGAGTAAGACCAGTTATTTCATCAATAGTTTCACCTTTCATTCTAAGTGCTGTTAAAAATGAGGAAACAACAGTATCAGGATATTCTCCACTTACAAGGTCATCCATACATTTGTATGCTTCATCATATGTTAAGTTTCTATTTTTATCAATAATATCGTCTAATACTTCACTAATCATTTTAATTACCTTGTTTTGTTGCTTCTTTCATTTCATGGATATAATCTATAATTTCAGAAAACATAACATCTTCATTATCTAAGTTCTTTTCAATAATATTAATAAGAGCACTTCCAATAATTGCTCCATCAGCACCAGAATCAAGAACTTCTTTTACATGTTCTGCTTTAGATATTCCAAATCCAACACATAATGGAATATCAGTATGTTCTCTTACACGTTTGATTAAGTCTGTTGTATTAGTTTCAACTTCTTTACGAGCACCAGTAATTCCCATTACAGAAGCTACATAAATAAATCCACCAACAATTTCTGTAATAGATTTTAATCTTTCATTGTTTGTTGCTTGTGATACAATAAATATTTGCTCAACACCATATTTATTTGCAGCATTAATTGCATCACCAGCTTCTTCAGGAGGAAGATCAGCAATAAGAACAGCATTTACTCCAATTTCACTGAGTCTTTTATAGAATTCTTCAATTCCATATTTATAAACAATATTGTAGTATAAGAGTAATCCAAATGGTTTATAAGTATATTCTCTTAGTTCTTCAAGGAATTTGAGAGATTTTTCAATAGTCATTCCACTTGCAAATGCACGAAGATCAGCATTTTGTACACTAGCACCATCAGCTACTGGATCAGAAAATGGAAATCCAATTTCAAGAGCATCTGCACCATTATCAACTAATGTTTTAGCAATTTCCATTGAAGTATCATAGTTAGGGTCACCAGTTACAAGAAATGGGATAAATACTCCTTCATTATTTTCTTTAGCTTCATTAAATAATTCTGTAAATGTTTTCATGCTCATATTTCCACTCCTAATTCTTTAGCTACAGTAAACATGTCTTTGTCTCCACGACCAGAAAGGTTTACAATAATAGTTTTTCCTTTATTTTCTTCTTTTTTAGCATATTTTATAGCATATGCAACTGCATGTGAACTTTCAAGTGCTGGAATAATACCTTCAGTTTCACATAATAATCTAAATCCTTCCAATGCTTCATCATTAGTTATAGGAACATATTCTGCACGTCCTGTTGTTTTTAAATATGCATGTTCTGGTCCTACACCAGGGTAGTCAAGTCCTGCAGATACACTTGTCGTATCTTTAATTTGTCCTTCATCATTTTGAAGAATGATTGATAATGATCCATGAAGAACTCCGTCTGTTCCTTTAGTTAAAGTTGCACCATTTTCATCGGTTTCAAGGTTTATTCCACCTGCTTCAACTCCAATAAGATCTACATCTTCATCATCAACAAATCCACTGAAAATACCAATAGCATTACTTCCACCACCAACACATGCAATAACAGTATCTGGAAGTTCACCTTCAATTTCAAGTATTTGTTCACGTGCTTCTTTTCCAATTACACTTTGGAAGAATTTTACCATAGATGGATATGGGTGTGGTCCCATGGTTGTTCCAATTAAATAATGAGTAGTATCTAAGTTTGATATCCAGTATCTGAATGCTTCGTTAATTGAATCTTTTAATGTTTTAGATCCCATATCTACAGGTATAACTTCAGCACCAGATAATTCCATACGGAATACATTTAATTTTTGACGTTCAACATCTTTTGCACCCATAAATACTTTAACATCCATACCGAGTCTTGCACCGATTACTGCTGTTGCAATTCCGTGTTGACCTGCACCAGTTTCTGCAATGAGTTTAGTTTTACCCATATATTTTGCAAGTAGTGCTTGACCAATTGCATTGTTTATTTTATGAGCACCTGTATGTAACATGTCTTCTCTTTTAAGATAGATTTTACATCCTAATTTTTCAGATAAGTTAGGTGCATAGTATAAACTAGTAGGTCTACCTGCAAATTCTTTTAAATATGTATTTAATTCATTAATAAATTCTTCATTATCTTTATATTTATAAAAAGCATCTTCAAGTTCTTCAATAGCTGGAATTAATAATTCAGGTACGTAAATTCCACCATATTTTCCAAATTTTCCTTCATATTTCATTATATCACTCATTCTTCCAATAATTTAACAATCTTTTTTATTTTATTGATATTTTTTTTACCAGGAGTATCTTCAACTCCACTATTTAAGTCAATTCTATCAAAGTAGTGTAACTCATCATAGATATCTTCAAGATACTCAAGATTAAGACCACCTGATAATGTAACTTCTGTATGTTTACATTTTTCTTTAACTATATTTCTTGCTTTTATAGCAGTTTCAATAGGGATTTGTGTGTTAGTTCCACCTGTTAATCCATCTTTTTTATAATCAAATAATATATTATTTGAAAATAGACAATTATTTTCAATTTCTTTTTTCTTATCAACAGTAATAGAATCAGTTAATCCTATAACTTTAGTAATGTTTAATCTATCACCATTATGGTATTGATTTGCCCATAACATATATCGAATATCAAAACAATTGAGTGAATGTAATTGTAAATTAAATATACTAGTTTTATTAGCTTTTAATATAGCTTCATATGAATTTTCAGGTTCTAAAACTAAAGTACTTAACTTTTTATTAATTAAATTTTCTTGTAAACTGTTTATAGTTTCTATAGAAATATTTCTTTTTGATCGTTCAATATTTATAAATCCAATGTGGTCAATATTTAATTTTTCAATTCTTTTTAAATCATCAATATTAGTTATTCCACACACTTTTATTTTAGGAGTCATTTCAATACCTCTAAATTATATTACTATTCTTTTTTCAATATATTATTAAGTTCATTAACAAATTTTTCTATTTCTTTTTCATCATTATTTTGTAAAATACTCGTACCTATTAAAATAGCATCTGCTCCATAACTTTTAAGT
>CAZHBQ010000024.1:0-10823 GCA_964530785.1 uncultured Methanobacteriaceae archaeon
TTTCACTAAGTTGTCTAATATAATCATTAATAACATCAAATAAAACCTTTTCCTTAGTAGCATTTTCTTCTAAAGTTCTAATATCTACCATATCATAATAACTAGACTCTCTAATAGTTAATATTTGATTATTAGTATCAGCTGTACTTGCACCACCTTGGTTATTTTTAAGTTTCTTCATAAATTGTTTTAATTTCTTATCATTATTACGTTCATCTGTAAGTAATGTTTGCATCATTAATGCTGATGAAGTAAAATTATCAATAACTTCAATATCCATAAATTCAGAAACAAAATCCTCACTAATACTATCAAGTGTTCCAATTATCATATTATTAAATTCTGAATTAAATTGTATACTTAAAGCATCAGATAATAATTTTGCCCACTTAATTGTTCTTTGTTTTAATTCTCTTGCAGCCTTTTTTGTAAAAGTTGTTACAATAATTTCATCTAAAGATATATTATCAACAAAATAGAATTTAAGAATTTTTAAAACAAGAGTTGTGGTTTTACCACTACCTGGTCCTGCAACAATATACTGATCTTCATTAACATCTGCTAAAATAGCATCTAATTGTGCAGCATTATCACTAATATTACGATTTAGAACAGATTCAACAAGTTTAACATATTCATCTTGAGATATCATAAAAATTCTCCTAGTATATAATATAACATTTAAAATATTAAAAAAATAGTATAAAAAAGAAGGTTATAAAAAGAGAAGATAATCGTATCTACTCTTTATCAAGAACTTTAAGTTCTTGGTCAAATTCTTTAAATTGATTGGACAATCCTCTAAAGTATGGTATAAATACTCCGTGAAGGATAAGTCTATTAGGATTAATTCCATCTTCTTGTAGACGTTCTTTCATAACTTCTACACTTTTAGTTATATCATCATGTTTTGGAGTGTCAGGATATTCTCCAAGGAATACACCACTAGCACCATGTGTTAGAGCATATTTTATATGATCATATTTTACACGGTTTATAAATGGAACATTAATAATACGTACAGAGTCAGGACAATTTACTCTATTTATACCCATATTGTTTGCTGATACATTACCAATATCATCAAGGAATGCTATTATTATTTGTTCATCGTCAGATTTATCTTTAAGAATTCCATGAATACTTGCTGTAAGTCTTTCATCACTTTGTCCTTGAATACTTATAGCTTCTTGAGGACATGACATGATACATGATCCACAACCAGTACAAGAGATAGGATCTACATGTATTAAATGTTTACTTTTAGTTATAGCTTGGTATACGCATGTTTCAGTACATGTTCCACATAATACACATTTTTTAACATTTACACGTGCAATATATGGTTCTACTTCAAGTCCACCATTTACTAATTCTGAAATTTTAGTTGCAGCAGCATTTGCCTGAATTATACTATCAGTTATATCTTTAGGTCCTTGAGCTGTACCACATACAAATATTCCTTCAATATCTGTGGTTACAGGTTTCATTTTAGGATGTTTTTCTTTGATGAAGTTATCTTCTGTTAGTGCTACATTTAATTTTTCAGCAGTTTCAATTGTTCCTTCTGATGCTTCAAGAGCTGCAGATAATACAACAAGATCTGTAGGAATTTCTTCACGAACACCTGTTAGAGTATCTTCAATTCTTACAATCATATGATCATCTTCACGTGCAATTTCACCAGGACGACCACGTATTAATTCAATACCATTATCTTGTCCATATTTATAGTATTTTTCATATACTCCAGGAGTTCTTATATCAGTATAACATATAATTACTTCTGTATCTGGATAATGTGATCGTATAAGGTTTGCATTCTTAATTGCAATCATACAACATACTTTTGAACAGTATTTATGTCCACCAGGTAGTTGATCACGAGAACCAACACATTGAATCATTACAACACGTTTTGGAACTTTACCACTTGAAGGTACTTGAAGTTTTCCACCAGTTGGTCCATTAACTCCCATAATACGTGCAAGTTCCATTTGATTTATAACATCATCATAGAATTCATGTCCATATTCAGGACGTTTACTTGTATCATAACGTTGATGTCCTGTTGCAATTACTACAGAACCTACTGTTAAGGATATTATATCATCAATAGCATCAAGATTAATTGCTTTTGTAGGACAAGCATTTATACATGCACCACATTTAATACAATTTTCATCATCTAATGTGTAATTACTTGGAACTGCTTGTGGGAATGGTTTGTATATTGCTTTTCTGTTAATAAGTTCTTCATTCCAGTCATCTGGTACAATGGAAGGACATACTGCTGTACATCTACCACAACTTGTACATTTTTCTGGATCAACATAAACTGGTTTTTTTCTGAGAATTACATCAAAGTTTCCAGATCTTCTTTTTGAACTTTCAAGTTTTGTGTTTGTAAGTAAATTAATATTTTTATGTTGTACCATTTCATCAATAACAGGATTTAATAAACATGCAGCACAGTCTTCGGTAAGTTTTTCAGGAGAAAATACTTTACCTACTTTAACCATGGATCCACCAACAACTGGTTTTTGCTCAATGAGAGTTACTTCCATCCCTTGATTTGCAAGAGAAACTGCTGTTGTTATTCCTGAAATTCCTGCTCCAACAACAAGAACTTTATTTTTTACTTGAGTTGGTATTTTTTCAAGAGATTCATTATATTTTACTGTTTCTACTGATGAATTTATCAAAGATAATGCTTTGTTTGTTGCTTTTTTATTATCTGAAGTTACCCATGAACATTGTTCTCTTATATTTGGCATTTCAAAGAGATATGGATTTAATGGTTTTATATAATTTTGGAATGTATTTCCATGAGTTACTTTTGAACAAGCTGCAATTACAACTCGGTCAAGATGATTACGTAATATTTGATCTTTAATTATTTTACTTCCTTCTTGTGAACATAGATTTTCATGATGTTCTACAGATATTACATCATCATTTGAAAGTAATTTTTTTTCAATCTCATCAAGATCTATTACATCAGATATGTTTCCTCCACAATGACATAAGAATACTCCAACTCTAGAATTTTCACTACTCATGTAAATAATCCTCCTCATTGTTGTATTCAACACCAAGTTTATCAAGTAAAGGTTCTACATTTACAGTGTGTGTTTGTATACCCATAACTTTATATGGATCTGCACCCATGTATAATGCTACAAGTTGTGCAATATTGAGTACTGCCATGTAATGTTCATGTCCTGTTTCTTTTTGAATAACGTTTTCATAACGATCAAATTGGAGATGACAGTTAGGACACATTACAAGAAGCACGTCTACTCCTTCTTTGTATAAACTTTCAAATTTATCTGTTGAAGATTCGAGTGATAATTCACGATTTGCATATCTTTGACGGAAACCTCCACCACATGTTAATTTTTTATGATCATACCATCCTATTGTTGGTACTCCCATTGCTTCACATATTTCATCAATTATTTCAGGATTACGTACACCACATAATGTATCATTATAATGAACTTTACAGTAGTGACATCCATGGTGAGTTGCTATTTTTAATCCTGAAAGATCTATTTTTTTAAATTTAGGTATTTGATCTCTTAGAGCATATAATATATCTACTACGTGAGTGATATTATTTACAGGATCAATGTCCCCTTTTGTATATTGAAGATCTTCTAATCCATTTTCACGGAAGGATTTATTAATTTCTTCTCTTACTTCATCTTTTTCATTAAGTATTACTGCTGCATTTTTAAGAATTGCATAACATGTTGCGCACATTGGAACATATTGTTTATGATTATTTTTTATTGCATGACTAAAATTTCTTGCAGCAAGAGCTGTTGTTGAGAGTTCATCAAATATATCATAATAGTGACCAAGACCAGTACAGCATGACTGATTACGATCTATAACATATTCTACTCCTAGTTTATCAAAAATAAATTTTGTAGAAGCTTCTACTCCAGGATATTCTGCAGAGACAAGACAACTTCTAAATAGTGTGATATCTTTTGTAGGTATAAATTTATTTATCTCATCCATCTAAATTCTTCCTTTAGTTATTTTCTGTTTCTGACATCTTTAATTTCATCTACTCTCTTTTTAAAGCCTATTGCTTCGAGAGTTTTATCTACTTCATCTTCTGCTTCTGGAAGTAAAAACATACTTTCAAGTTTTAAATCTTCTCTTACATCTTGAAGACGTACTTGAAGATTTTCCCAGTGTTTTCCATAATCTTGAGCTAGTTGATCATAATGCTCACTAGGTATAATTCCTAAACCTTTATCAAGATAACTATCAGCAAAACTCATGAAGGATTCTATTTCTTTTTTACCTACGTCTTGATCAATTGCCATTTGTCTTAATATTTGGTTAACTTCACAAACACTGTTTCCTACAGGACATATACTATGACAATTATAACAGTAGAAACAGTTCCAAATATCTTTATCTTCTAAGATAGTTTCATCGTTATCAAGAACTCTTTTAATTACAACACGAGAGTCATAATCAGAATGTCTTGATGCTGGACATGTTGAAGCGCACATTCCACACTGTACACATCTTAATAATCCAAGATCAGATGAAGCTTTAATATCTCTTAAAACTCTATGAGCTAAGTCATTAGTTTTTCCTGACTCATCTATTTCTCTTCGTCTAACTTTTGACAAAATTAACACCCTTAATATATATTCATTAATTTTATTTAAATTATTATTTCCCATATATAATAAAAATAACTCATAAATACGAATTTTTTTATTAAATATTACCCGATATAACTAATATTATATTTTTTTAAAAAAAATACCCGATAAAATATAACTATTGTTATAATATTGTATTGGTAAACATAGTAAATAAAGGTTAAGAAAAAATTCAAAAAAGATAATAAATCCTAATATAAATATTATTTTATGAGACAAAATGCTAGAACTATTGTAATTATAGCAGTATTTATTTTAATTATTAGTGGAATTTCAATAACCTATTATTATATGACAAATAACAATAATAATACAGTAAATGAAAATAATACTTCTATAAATATTATAAATAATAGTTTAAACACAACTAATGACACAAATACAACAATTGATTCAAAAATAGAAAAAACTACAACAAAACAAAAAGTAAAAAATTCAGAAGATGAATATACTTATTATGAAAATGAAACTGACTATACTAGAGTTAATAAAAAAACAGGAAAAACCCAGTATTGGATATGTGGTGATGGTAATGGTGAATGGTGTGATGAACCTATCCAATAAAAAAAAGGATAAGATTATTAATTAATCTTATCGTATAAAGTTTGTGAATATATGTTCTTCTTTTTCTGGTATTGATGTACCTTCTAATGATTTAAGTAACCATACAAGATTATTTGCAAGTGTTCTCATTGTTTGTAAACCTTCAAGATCTTGTTTAACTTCTTCTGGTGTGTTTCCATGAACTGAATTCCAGTATTGAGATGATACAACAGGCATATGATTTATTGTGAAATATTTATTTAATCTGTCAAATGTTGCACTTGCTCCTCCTCTTCTACAACTTACTACTGATGCTCCTGGTTTATGTATAAATTTAGATCCACCTGCATAAAATACTCTATCTAATATTGCACATAATGTTCCATTTGGTCCAGCATAATATACGGGTGAACCTACAACAATTGCATCTGCTTCATCAAACTTATCAATTAAAGTATTACATACATCATCGTCATATACACATTTTCCTGAATTAGTTTTTTTACATACCATGCATGCACTACATCCATGTATAGGTTGATTTCCTATCCAGTAAATTTCTGCTTCAATATCTTGTTTATTTAATTGTTCTTTTATTTCTGATAATGCTGTGTATGTACATCCTTCTTTATGTGGACTTCCATTTAATAATGCTACTTTCATATTAATACTCTCCTAGTTATTTTTCATAAAAAAAAAATCTTTATTTTATAAGTCAATACTTTATTAATAATATTAATTTAATCATTAAATATATATTCATTTTCTATAATTTAATTAGAATATTAGGAAGTTTAAGATAAAATTAAATTAAAAATAGATATAATTTTAAAAAAATAGTTCTAAGAAATAAAATATAATATTTTAATAAAAAAAAGTATATGAAGATAATAATTTATTTATCTTCAAGATTTATATCTAATTCTGCAAGATCATCTCTTATTTTATCTGCTAAATCCCATTGTTTATTTGCTCTTAGTTGTGATCTTACATCTGTTAATATATTTAATAGTTCTTCTGATGAATCTGATGTATTTTCTTGATTTATTAATGTAAATCCTAAAATTTCTTCTATTTCTTTGAATGTATCAATTATAGAATCAAGTGTTTCTTTTGTTATTTGATTTTCAGCTATTGCTTTGTTTAATTTATGTGTAAAGTCAAATAAACTTGATAGTGCTATTGGTGTATTAAAGTCATTATTCATTGCATCAAAGAATTCTGTTCTAAAATCTTCAAGATCTTGTTTTATATTACTTTGATCTTCTTGTGGTAAATCTTGTCTTGATTGTTGTTCTATTGTTATTTTTACAGTATTTTGTATACGTTTAAGACTGTTTTCTGCTTGTTTTAATATATCATCACTAAAGTCTATTGGACTTCTGTAGTGTGTTGAAAGTACAAAGAATCTGTATACGTCAGGTGAATATTCTTCTAGTAATTCTTTTATTGTGATGAAGTTTCCTAATGATTTACTCATTTTTTCTCCACGTACATTTAAGAATCCTGTATGCATCCAGTATTCTACTAATGGTTCTTTTCCTGATGCTGCTTCCATTTGTGCTATTTCTGCATCATGATGAGGGAATATAAGGTCAAGTCCTCCTCCATGAATATCATATTGTGGTCCAAAGTATGCTTCTGTTATTGCTGTATCTTCAATATGCCATCCAGGTCTTCCATTACCCCATGATGAATCCCAATATGGTTGTTCATCTTGTTTTTTCCATAAAGCAAAGTCTTTTGGATCTTTTTTTGTACTATCTACTTCTATTCTTGTATTTTGTAGATCATCTAGATTTCTATTTGATAATTTTCCAAAATTTTCAAAGCTTGACACGTCAAAGTATACACCTGTTGGAGTATCATAAGCAAATCCTTTATTTATTAAGTCTTCTATTTGGTCTATTATTTCAGCCATATGTTCTGTTGCTCTTGCATAGAAATTTACATTTTCTACATTGAGTGTTTTCATATCTTTTATGTATTCTTCTTCAAATCTATGTGAAAGTTCTAATGGATCTTCATTGTTTTCTTTTGCTCTTTTTATAATTTTATCATCAATATCTGTAATATTTTGAAGATAGAATACTGAATATCCTTCATGTTTTAAATATCTTACAATTACATCAAAAGATATGTATGTTCTTGCATGTCCAATATGTGAGTAGTCATATACTGTAGGTCCACATACGAAGAGTTTTATTTTATTATCTTTTACTTTTAGTTGCTCTTTTTTTCGAGTCATTGTACTATATATGTTAATCATTATATCATAATCCCAAGTTATAAATTTATCCTATTGTTGTGAAAAAATAACTTTTATCAGAAATAATTCTATATTATATTAATATTTGTTTTTAAAATTATAAAATTCTTAGTTTAAAATAAGTAGATAAAATTTAAATTTAAAATAATTTTTTTAAAAGAAATAGTTTTTAAATTAATAAAGCCAAGGTAGGGATTTGAACCCTAGTATTATGGTCTGCAGCCACACACCTAGCCGCTCGGTCACCTTGGCATGAATAAAAAAATAAAGTTTTTATAACAAGCATTTATTATATTTTAAGTTATTGATATATATACTTTATGGTTGTAATCCCGAAATAAATTTCAATATTATGAAAAATAAATATTTATTACAACTAATGTACATGAATTATTTTCTTATATGTAAATTTTAAAATAAGCTATTTTATTTTAAAGAAAGACACCATTATTTATAATGTTAAACTGTACTAGTCACTTTTAAATAATAGTATTTTATATTATTCATTATAGTAAAAACAGTACTATTAAAACTAAATAAACATCAAAATAATTATTCAAAATCATAAAGTAATAATTTTTTTAAAATAATTAATATAATTAAACAAAATATAATTACCAAATAAAATAACTAACAATATCATCAAAATATAATTCTAAAATATTCCATGAAAAATAATAGATTAAAAATCATTTTAAAAATAATATAATTTTAAAATTAGAAAAATAAAAACCATGAAATATATCTAGTATTAAAAAAAAATTAATAGTAAATTTTTAAAAAAAAGAAATGATTATAATAATGTAAAGCATTATTATAAATCTCTGCAAGCTAATTCAATATCAGATGCTTTTACTGTTTTTCTACCTGCGTGTTTTGCAAGTTTTACTGCATCTTCAGCAATTTCTGTTCCGATACTTTCGAGTACTTCTGCTAATTCTTCTTTAGCATCGTCACTTATTCTGTTTGCACCTGCATTTTTTAATAATCTTCCTACTGGAGCTATTGGTAACTCAACCATTATTTCACCTCCTCTTATTATAAGTTTAGTATAATAGTATTTAAAGGTATTGTAATTATATTAGGATTTTATCAGTAAAAATAAGAATAAAATAAATAATTATAAACTATTAAAGATACTAATTTAGTTAAAATTTCATAATACCTTAATAATATATGATTAAAGAAAAAATATATTTTTCAATTTTTTAAAAAAGAAAAATAAATAAAAACATTATAAATCTTATAAAAAAAAAAGTATGTAAAAGAAACAATGTCTAAAATATTGGATCTTTTACAATTCCTATTCTAAATGAATTAACTATAACAAGTAATGTTAAACCTAAATCTCCAATTCCTACAGCCATAATTAATGTTATAAATCCAAGTATTGCAAGAATTACGAATAAAAACTTAACTCCTAATGATGTTACTATGTTTTGTTTAATAATACTCATTGTTTTATTACTTAAAGTAAATAAGTAAGGTAATTTTGTAAGATCGTCCTGCATTAATGCTACATCAGCTGTTTCTATTGCAACATCAGATCCTACAGCCCCCATTGCAATTCCAACATTAGCTCTTGCAAGTGCTGGTGCATCATTTACTCCATCACCAACCATTGCTACATCACCAAATTTATTTCTTATTGTATCAAGAATATTGATCTTATCCTCAGGTAATAAATTAGAATAAGCATAATCAATTCCAATTTGATTTGCTACTGCTTGAGCTGCAACTTTATTATCACCAGTTAACATTACTGTATTAATTCCTTGATCTTTAAGATTTCTTATTACATCAACTGTTTCATCACGTATTTTATCAGTAACAGTAATTAAACCAATAACTTCATCTTTATTTCCAACAAATATTACTGTTTTTCCATCAGATGCATAACTTACAACTTCATTATGAGAAATATTAAAGTTATCTCCTTCAATTAATGATTCATTAGCTGCATAATATTCTTCACCATCAATAACTCCAATAATACCTTTACCTGGAACATTTTTGAAATTTTCTACTTGAGAATATTTAATATTATTCTCATCAGCATAATTAATTATTGCTTGCCCAATAGGATGACTTGAAAGAGCTTCAAGTGATGCTGCTAATTCTATTACGTCATTTGAGCTATATTCATCATTGAATATTTTAATATCTACAAGTTCTAATTTTCCTTCAGTTAATGTTCCTGTTTTATCAAAGATTATAGTTTTAATATTACGCATTTCTTCAACATAACTACTTCCTTTAATAACTACTCCTTTTCTTGTTGCAGAAGTTATTGCTGAAACCATACCTATTGGTGTGGATATTAAAAATGCACATGGACATGATATAACCATAAGTTGTAATGCACGTTCTATCCATACAAACATATCTTCACCAAAGAATAATGGTGGTACTATTGCAATTATTATGATAATTACTATCATCATAGGAGTATAATATTTTGCAATTTTTTCTACAAGTGTTTCTGTGCGTGATCTGTTAAGTTGTGATGTTTTTACAAGTGTTACTATTTTTGAAATTACACTATCTTTTGCTTCTTTAGTTACACGTACTTCAAGATATCCATCTTCATTTACTGTTCCAGAGAATACTTCATCATCAACTGTTTTTACAACAGGTACACTTTCTCCAGTAATAGATGCCTGATTTACTGATGATACACCTTCTATTACTACACCATCAAGAGGAATTTTATCTCCAGGTTTTACAACAACAATATCATCAATATGAACTTTATTTACTGATAATTCTTTAGTTTCTGAACCTGCTTTTACTATTGCTGTTTCTGGTGCTATTTCTACTAATGATTTTATTGAATGTTTTGCTCTTAGTTCTGCATAATCTTCTAAGAATTCTGCTAAGAAGTAAAGAAAAGTAACTGCAGCCCCTTCTTCAGGATGTCCAATTAAAAATGATGCTATTGCAGCAATTACCATCAATACTGCTGGAGTTATCTCATATCTTCTGAAAAGTGCTTTTTTTGCCATTACTGCAATATCATAACCTGAAATTATTGCTACTATTACGAAGAATAGTGATGATACTGGAATTGATGCAATTGAAATAAATTCTGGAGAATTAAATATCATTCCAAAAGTTATATTTAAATGTTCAAAGATTAATCCTAATGCGAATAATATTGCACTACTTGTAATTATTTGTATTGCTCTGTTTTTTAAAAGAGGAATTCCTTCTTTAATTACTTCATCATTATCATCTTCGTCATTACAATCATCACAATTACATATCTTTATATCATCACAACAACAGTCATCGTGAGAATCATGGTGATCATG
>CAZHBQ010000024.1:10923-21404 GCA_964530785.1 uncultured Methanobacteriaceae archaeon
TGAGAATCATGGTGATCATGATGATCATGTTCATCGTCACAACAACAGTCATCGTGAGAATCGTGATGGTGATTATGTGTACCTACTTCTTCTGTATCACTACAATCACCACAATTACAAATATTTATATCAACATCTGCATCATAATTAATTTTTTTTGATTCATATACTGTGAAATCAGTTTTTTCTTGATAATCTTTTAATAATTGTTTATTATAATGTTTATGATTTACACAATGAACATTATCACATTCAGGATCCATACATATATAATTATAATGTTCTGGATTAAGACATACTCTTTTATCACATTCTGAATCATAACATTCATTTAATTTTTGATTTTCCAATATACCACCTCTTTATTTTTTTTATTCTAATACATGTTCTATTCCTTTTGATAGTATTTCGATTACATGTTTATCTGCAAGTGAATATCTTGCTTGTTTTCCTTCTTTTACATATTTTACAAGATTTTTTCCTCTTAATGTTCTTAACTGATGAGATACTGCTGATTGGCTCATGTCTAAAATTTCACATATATCACATACACAAAGATCTTCTTGTGATAATAGTGACATTATTTTTAGTCGTGTTGGATTTCCAAATAGTTTAAATGTTTCTGCAAGTTCCATATAAGTTGATTCTGATAATAATCCTTCTTTTGCTCTTTTAATTGGTTCTTCATGCAATACTTTGATACTACACAAATCATCCCCATCATTGAAATAATTTTCATCTTTCATATGAACCACTTCTCATATGAAGATATGTTCATATGTTTTATATATAGTTTAGGTTAATCTGAAAAAATGAAAGAAATTCCAACATATATCAAAAATGAAAGAAAATGAAAGAAAATAAAAAAAAAGATTTAAAAGATCTATATTTGAAAACTAAACAGTTAAACACATTAATATATACTGCTGATATTTTTTTAATCATAAGAAGAAATTAAATTATTTAAATATTAATGATATTGGTTTATTTTATCCAAGATTAATGTTTTTAATTCATTATTAAATTGATTGATATCATCAAATTCTAATATTATTTTTTCTCCATAAATTAATGTTATAACATGTTTTTCATCAAATGTTTCAAAACTTTTAATTATATTAAATGAGATCTCTTGAATAAAAAGTGCATTTTCAATCTTTAAATGATCTGTATATATTATTAAAACACCTTTTTCTTTAAAAGCTAAAGTATTCAAAAAACTAATATCTTGTTTAAAAAAAGTAATTTCACTTAATTTATACACTATTTCTTTTTCCTCAATAATTGTTGCATTAAGAACTTTTAATAATCTAACTTCTTCAATTACGGAGGAGCATATATTCTTGATTCAATCTCATAGACAAGATTATTAAACTCAGAAGAAGATATTTTCATCGATACAATAATTGAATCACCTGAATATAGATTTATAAAGATAGAATAACCACCTAAAATAAAACTATCCGAACCATAACAATCAATACTCATAATTCTATCTAATTGAATTTCTTGAGTAAAAAACTTATTATCTAGAAGAATATGAGTATTATACAAATAAAAATTAGTTGGTACGTTATTGAGAAAATCATTATCATACTCAATTCTAGTTTTAATAGTAGTAGAGTCACTAAGGAAATTCATTACATTAATATTAGTTGATACTTTGAATTCATAAAAAAATAAATAATTATTATCCATACTCTTTCCCCATAAAAAAAATATTCCATTATATTTATCAATTTTTACATAGAAAATGAAATTATTCTAAAATTAGTATTAACATATATTAAAAAAAATGAGTGGTGTTATTACAAACACCTAATTCCTAGATGTTGAAGTGTTTGTAACGTTAGACGAATTATCTTTTATTTCATTTGTAACTGTAGATGTTGTAGTATTATTTGTTGTTGTATTATTAACTGTACTATTATCAGCATCACTTTGAGCATATAAAGCTTCAAAGTCAAAGTTATCAATAGCTGAAATTACACTAAGAATTTCATCTGAAGAACTATTTGAATAATATTGACTAGACATATAAACCATAGATGGAAGATCTGATTCAATCAACGGAATAGATGCTGCTTTTGCAAATGCATACTTACTAGGTGTATACATCTCAACACCAGTTGCATTTGCTATACTTTTTACAACTTCTTTAGATGTGTATGTATCATTTGATGGTACAAAAAT
Source organism: uncultured Methanobacteriaceae archaeon (assembly GCA_964530785.1). Classification (GTDB taxonomy): domain Archaea; phylum Methanobacteriota; class Methanobacteria; order Methanobacteriales; family Methanobacteriaceae; genus Methanosphaera. The sequence continues at coordinate 13,117 of CAZHBQ010000024.1, forward strand.
ATATGAATCATCACTAGAACTATGAATTTCTGCTGTGAAATTATAATTATTATTAACAATATCAGGTACTACAAATTCCTTAGCTAAAGATTCAGAAGCATTATTGGAAGATACAGTACTATTTGTACTATTTGTAGTATTATTTGAATTTGTACTATTATCAACAGTTTCATTATCTTCTTGAACATCAGAAGATGTTGCATTTACTAAATAAACATCATAAGAATATTTCAAATTATCTGCACCTTCAAGTGTTGGAAGAACAGATTCAGCTTTAGTATTATTTTCATCAATACCAATTATTAATGCAACTTTCATATCAGATGAACTACTTCCATAAGTTGAATATTTTATGACACTTCCATTTGAATTATTACCAATTAATGTTGATTGAACACTAACCATATCTGAACTATCCATATCCTCACTATCATTTTCTACAGGATCTGAAGATTGATTACCACCATTTAATGCAAAAGTAGCACCCATAATAACTAAAACTGCAATGACCATGAGAATAATTACCTTCAATGAATTTATACGAGGTCCTTTTGGATCATTATACATATTAATTACTCCTACTATTATCATATAGAATTAATAATAGATTTAATCTAGTTTTTCCTTATTTAAAAATTTATTATCTAAAATATCATTATTATAACATTCCTTATTTGAAATTAGTTTAACAGCCATTGATCCAGCCTGAATTGGATCGTTTATGACTAAGTCGACTACTGAATCGAGATTACCTAACATATCTAAGGAAATTATTTTAAGATCTTTATTTTTATTTTTTAATTTGAATATTTCTTCTGTAATTAAACCACCCATCATTGACCCAGATAATACTAGTGCTTGAATACGGGGTAGTTTGTCTAATGAATTTACTGCTTCCTGAATTTCAGCTCCACCACCAATAATCATACCATCTACACTAATTCTTTCATTCTCAGCATTATGTACTTCAGCTTCCATTATAGCCCCTTGTAATGTTTTAGCCATGATTTCACCATCACCTACAACAATTACTCGTTTTCCATAATTTTCTGATAATGTTTTATGTGCTTCTACTGATACAACATTTGGAATTGCCCTTATGTATTCTAAAAGATCATCTACATCGGTAACACCCATAAGTTCCATATAAATCCTTCCAAAATTATCTTTAAGAAACAAATGAGTATAAATTATATTATAATTTTTTTCATATAATTTATCTGCAATACCGTGCAAAACACCACTTTTTTCCACAGTTTGTATATTAACTGCTATTATATTCATTTATAGATAACTCCATTTTTTTAAATGTTATATATTATATTATATTATATTTGTAAAGATAAGTAAATATTTATAATATTTTAAAATATGAATGCTATAAAATAATTAATTAAAAATATTTCTTAAAGAATAATTATATCCGAATTAAGTAAAAATATAATAAAAAGAGAATAATTTTTTAAATAATAATCTAAAAATAACTAAATATATTAACTTGAATAAACTAAACATTTAATAATAAAAAACTAACATTAGTAGGTTATACTAAAAAAATTTAGATTAAAATAATTAATCTGCAAATGCAGAAATAAATGAAATAATCTTATAAATATCGCAAGGGTGATAAAATGACAGGAATAGTTGGATATGGAGCTCATGTTCCTTCTTACAGAATAAAAGTAGAAGAAATTGCCAAAGTATGGGGAGACGACCCAGAATCTATTTCAAAAGGTTTAGTTGTAAATGAAAAATCAGTACCAGGACCAGATGAAGATACTGTTACAATTGCAGTAGAAGCAGCAAGACGTGCACTAAAAAGAGCTGAAATAGATCCTCAAGATATTGGAACAATTTATGTGGGATCCGAATCACACCCATACGCTGTAAAACCAACTGCAACAATTGTTGCAGATGCAATTCGTGCAGCACCTAATTTAACAGCTGCAGATTTAGAATTTGCATGTAAAGCTGGAACTGCAGGTATTCAAGCAGCAATGGGTCTCGTAAAATCAGGAATCATAAAATATGGATTAGCAATTGGAGCTGATACATCACAAGGAGCTCCAGGAGATGCACTTGAATATACAGCATCCGCTGGAGGAGCAGCATTTATTATCGGTGAAGATAATACTATTGCTGATATAGAAGAAACATGTAGTTTCACAACTGATACTCCTGATTTCTACAGAAGAGAAGGAGAAGCATATCCATCACACGGTGGAAGATTTACCGGACAACCTGCATACTTCAAACATGTTCTTGGTGCAGCAACCCGTATGCTAGAAAAAACAGGAACAACAGCAGAAGATTATGATTATGCAGTATTCCACCAACCTAATGGTAAATTCTATATTAGAGCTGCTAAAAAATTAGGATTTACAAAAGAACAATATGCACAAGGATTATTAACTCCAAATATAGGAAATACATACTCTGGAGCAACACCACTTGGACTTGCATCAATTCTTGATGTTGCAAAACCAGGAGATAAAATATTTGCAGTATCATACGGATCAGGAGCAGGAAGTGACGCATTCACATTGACTGTAAATGATAGAATTGAAGAAGTAAGAGATAAAGCTAAAACAATAGAAGATTTATCACAAAACTTAACCCATGTGGATTATGCAACCTACGCTAAATTCAAAGGCAAAATTAAAATGAATTAAAATTGATTATGAAAAAATAATAGGATAAAAATAAAATTTAAATAAGCTTAGGAGGACATAATATGAGAGACGTTGCAATAGTAGGAGTTTCCCAAACTAATTTTGGAGAATTATGGGAAAAATCATTCAGAGATTTAGTTGTAGAAGCTGGAGTAGAAGCAATAAAAGATGCAAATATGACTGGAGATGACATAGATGCTATGTACATCGGAAATATGACTGGAGGATTATTTGTAGGACAAGAACATATTGGTTCATTAATTGCTGAACATTCAGGACTTGCACCAATTCCAGCTACTCGTGTAGAAGCAGCATGTGCATCTGGTGGTCTTGCATTAAGACAAGCAATTATGGCAGTAGCATCAGGTTATTATGATAAAGTAATGGCTGCAGGTGTAGAAAAAATGACTGATGTTGTAGATGCAACACCAGCAATTGCAGCAGCAGCTGACCAAGAATGGGAAGCACAACAAGGAGTAACTTTCCCATCATTATATGCTATGATGGCTAAAAGACACATGCATGAATATGGAACAACACGTGAACAAATTGCAGGATTTGCAGTATTAGGACACAAAAATGGAGCATTAAATCCAAAAGCACAGTTCCAAAGAGAAATTAGTATTGATGCTGTACTTAACTCAACAAAAGTAGCATCACCATTAAATATTCTTGATTGTTCACCAGTATCAGATGGAGCAGCAGCAGTAATTGTATGTCCTGCAGAAGATGCACACAAATACACTGATACACCAATTTATGTAAAAGCATCAACACAAGCATCAGATACAATTGCACTACACAGTAGAAAAAGTTTAACAACAATTGAATCTACAAAAATAGCATCACGTAAAGCATATGATATTGCAGGTGTTACACCTAAAGATATTGACCTTGCAGAAGTACATGATTGTTTCAGTATTAATGGATTAATTGCTATTGAAGATCTTGGATTCTTTGAAAAAGGACAAGGTGGACAAGCAATTGAAGATGGTCTTATAGAAAGAGATGGACAAATATCTGTAAACCCATCAGGTGGATTAAAAGCAAGAGGTCACCCATTAGGAGCAACAGGTATTGCACAAGTTGCTGAAGTTACCTGGCAATTACGTGGAGAAGCAGGTAAAAGACAAGTTTCTGATGCAGAAACTGGTTTAACATTAAATATAGGTGGAACTGGTGGAACAGCAGCAGTTCATATTTTATCTAGAAATAAAAACTAGATTTTCACCCTCTTTTTAACTCTTTTTTTAAAAAAATAAAAAAATACTCTTAAGATATACATTATACATAATTAATTTATAATTAATATAACAACTAGTAATTAAATAAAAGAATTAATTAAAAATAATATAAATTTAAAATAAAATATATCAAATAAAATAAGCTAAAATTAAAATAAATAATTATTCAAAAAATATAATTTCTAGTTCTAAAAAAAAGATGATAGTTAATTTATAAAAATAAACTACTCATATAATTTAATAAAATCATCACGATATTTATCAAATCTTTCAATATACTGATCCAATTCTTTAGAATATTCATCCACAATATGATCAGGAACTTCAATTATAGAAGTATAACCTTCATACAACAAAAGTTTTACCTCCAACAATGTAAAATAATCAGAAGATAAAGCTATTGCTAAATTTATAAAATCATCATTATCATAAACATGATCTGAAAGTAAACATTCTACCATTTCCTTTACTTCAATAAAATAAGGAAATTCATGAGATACTAAATCATTTGAATATAAATTATCTGCAATTTTATCATAAGAATCTAAAACTATATCAATAATTTCAGTCATGATAATTGAGGTAAGTCCCTTATTTGTAGAAGATTGCATATCCCAAAATGTTACAGGTGTGATAACTTTCAAAGATTCAAGTAAATTAACAATAAGTTGTTTATACTCTGTTAAATTTCCAAAAAGTTTTTTATCAAAATCTAAAACTTTATCCATCAATAAACACCCATCATATATTTATAAAAATAATTAAATATTTTTTCTAGATAAAATATTTGTCTAAAATAAGTTATAAGATTATAGTTTTTAAAAATAAAAAAAAAGTAAAGTTCATTAAATAAATGAACTTATAATCCGTAAGTTTAAGTCTAATATTAGTAATTTAACAATATAGGTTTAACCTACTTACATTGGAGGCATTCCGCCCATACCCATATCAGGAGCGCCACCTTGTGCTGCCATTCCTTGACTGGATGAAGCAATTACATCATCGATTCTTAAAATCATTTCAGCTGCTTCTGCTGCAGATTGTATAGCTTGTTTTTTAACTCTTTGTGGTTCGATTACTCCAGCTTCTTTCATGTCGGTTACTCCACCTTCAAATACGTTTAATCCCATGTATAAGGAATTTTCGTGAGCTGCTCTTAAATCTACAAGTGAGTCAATACTGTCAAGACCTGCATTTTCTGCAAGTGTTCTAGGTACTACTTCTAATGCTTCTGCAAATGCAGTTACTGCTAATTGTTCTCTTCCGCTGATTGTTTCTGCGTAGTCTTTTAATCCTTTTGCAATTGCTATTTCAGGAGCTCCTCCACCAACAACAACTTTACCGTCTTCTACTGTTGATGCTACTACACCTATTGCATCTTCAACTGCTCTTTCAATTTCATCTACTACGTGACTGGTTGAACCTCTTAATAATAAGGTTACAGCTTTAGGATCTTTACATTCTTTTACAAAGATCATGTTGTCACCAGATACTTTATCTTCAGTTACAATTCCTGCTTCTCCAAGATCTTCTGCTGTTAAATCTTCCATGTTGGTTACAATTTTTGCACCTGTAGCTTTTGCTAATTTTTCCATGTCTGATTTTTTAACTCTTCTTGCTGCAAGGATTCCTGCTTTAGATAAGTAGTGTTGTGCTAAGTCATCAATACCTTTTTGACAGAATAATACGTTTGCTCCAGCTTCTACTAATCCATCTACCATTTCTTTAATCATAGCTTCTTCTTGTTCGATGAATGCTTGCATTTGTGCTGGGTCAGTAATTCTTATTTCTGCATCTACTTCTGTTTCTTTAACTTCTATTGCACTGTTTACTAATGCTATTTTTGCATCTTTTATTTCAGAAGGCATACCTGGGTGTACTTTTTCTTTGTCGATGATTACTCCGGATACTAATTCAGAGTCTTCGATTGCTGCTCCATCTTTAGATTCGATTTTTATTTGTTCAGCATCTACTTTACCATCTTCAACTACTTGGTTTACAGCTCCAACTATGAGTTCTGCTAATGGTTCTCTTGCTTTTTCTGTTCCTTTTCCTGTCATTGCAGTCATTGCTACTTTTAAGAGTGTTTCTTTATCAGAAGCATCGATGGATATTTGATCTAATAATTCAATAGCTTTTTGTGCTGCTTGTCTGTATCCTAATGCAATGATTGTTGGGTGGATTTCTTTGTCAAGTAAGTCTTCGGATTTTTTGAGTAATTCTCCTGAGATGATTACTGCTGTTGTTGTTCCGTCACCTACTTCATCTTCTTGTGTTTTTGCAACTTCTACTAACATTTTTGCTGCTGGGTGTTCAATATCCATTTCTTTTAATATTGTTACACCATCGTTTGTTACAACAATGTCTCCAAGTCCATCTACAAGCATTTTATCCATTCCTTTAGGACCTAATGTTGTTCTTACTGTTTCTGCTAAAACTTTTCCAGCTAAAATATTGTTTCTTTGTGCATCTCTACCTATATTTCTTGTTGTTCCTTCAGGTAAGATGATTAAAGGTTGTTGTTGTTGTTGTGCCATATATATTACCTCTAAATATTATTTATTTATTAAAATAAAATATGAATTCATCATATTTACTTGAAATTTAGTTTTAAATTAGTTTTATTAAAATATAATTTTTATAATCAGTCTACTATATACTACTGGGTTTGACTTTATATAAATACTTTACTATCTTTTAGTATACAAAGTACAGAAAAAGATTTATTTTAAAAATTATTAAAAAATAATAGAAAAATTAGAAACGAAATATAAAAAAATAAGAAAAAGAAGATTATTGAGATGTTTTTACCCAAATAATTTTATCCTCATCTCTGGCTCTTTGATAATAACCACGTTTTTCAAGAGCTTTAAGAGTTTTAGCAAAGTTTTCTTTTTGAAGTTCATTGAAACCTAAATCTACAAGATAATCATATAATTGACTAGCACTTTGAGCATCAGGTAATAATTGATATATCTGTGATTGGAAACTAGTTAAGCCAGGTAATGGTTTAGAAATCATGACAGAGAAATAATCTCTATATTTCTCAACATCAGCTAACTCGATATCTTTCTGATCAATCAAATCATTGAGTTCATCAAGTTTTTCATTAAACTTTTCATTTTCCTGTTTTAAGATGTCAGCTTTTTTAAGTTCAGATTTTAATGAAGTAATCTCTTTTTCATAATCTGTTTTCATATCAGCTTTTTCAACTTCTAATTCATGAACACGAGGTTGAAGATCTATAAGTTCATCTAATTGATTATTTTTATCTTCTAATAATTTTTTATGATCTTCAATATCCTTATTTTTAAGATCAACAAGATGTTTAAGTTCATCAACACGTTGTTTTTCAATATCTAATGCTTGAGAAGATTTTTTTACTTCACTTTCTTGAGATGCTAATTGAGAATTAATTGTTTCAATTAAAGTATCTTTTTGAGTCAATTCTGAAGATAAATCATCAATTTTAAGTAATTTTTTATTAGTTTCTGCAATATCTTCCTTAAGTTCACTAATTAAATTATCTTTCTTAGAAATTTCAGAATCTAATTCTTCAAAATCATCTTTTTTAAGTTCTAATTTATTTTCTAATCTAGTGATTTGATTAGTAATATCTTCGATATAATCATCTTTTTTAGATAAACTATCTTCTTTAGCTTTAAGAACTTCTTCTATTTGAGCATATTTTTCAGTATTAGAATTATACTTAGATCTTAAAATATCAAGATCATTATTTAATGAATCAATATTTTCAGTTAATTCATCAATTTTATAATTTCTTTGATTTACAACAGAGTTAAGTTTTGAAATATCTTGTTCTTTTTCTTGAACTTTAACCTTGAAGTTTTCTTTAAGCTTGAATATTTCATCTTCTTTTTCTTTTAATTTTTCTTCAATTCTTACAGTATTAACTGCTAATTGATCATTTACCTGTTTTATTTTCTCTTGTGATTCTTGAACATTATTTCTTAAATTTTTAATTTCATCATTTTTACCAGAGAGTTCTTCTTCCCTATTTTTAAGTAACTTCTCAAGTTGAGAAATTTGAATATCTTTCAATTCAAGTTTTGCAGGTAATGCTGCTATTTTATCATTCTTATCTTGAATATCTTTTTTAAGTTCATTTATTTCATCAGCACTACTTGATTTTACAGTTGCGTAATTTTCTTTAAGAGATTTATATTCAGCATCTTTTTCTTTAATCATTATATTTAAAGAATTATTATCTTGTTCTAATTTAGATAAAGCTGTATTTTTTTCATCTAATGTTTTTTGAAGATATTCATTTTCATTTACAATTTTTTCATTAACATTTGTAAACTTAGTTAATCCTTCATTTAATTCATTAATTTGACTTGTAGTTGATTTA
>CAZHBQ010000025.1:0-19810 GCA_964530785.1 uncultured Methanobacteriaceae archaeon
CTTTATAATAATGCAAAATAGAGTATATAACCCAAAATTAGGAACTATACGAAGAATTACTGAAGTTGCAGAAGTTGTTGGAATGGAAGATGATAAAATTCAATTAAATAAAATCTACCAATATAACCCATCAAATGATACTTTTGAATATAAAGCTATTAACTGTAATGTTTTAAATAAAATTGCTCAAATGAAATCTATGAATAATCAAGAAATAACTGAAGAGATAAACAATCGAAAAGAATACCTTAAAAATTATATGAAAGAAGATAATAATATCGAAAAATTACAATCATATATTAATAATTATTATTATGAGTAAAAGTTCATCATTTAATAAAAATATGCAAAAGTTATTTATTTTTATTGGATCATATGCAATAAAAACAAAAAGAGAAATAAAATATAAAATTAAAAATAATAAAACTAAAAAAAGTAAAAAAACAATAAATGATACAATTACAACCAAAATACTAGAAAATAATCAAAATAATATTAAAAAACCAAAGATATGGTTATTTTTGATTATATTATTTTCTATATTTATTTTAATTTTAAATACAGAAATTGGTTTAGAGATTATTTTAATAATATTTCTTCTGAATTTTATAAAAAAGAAATTACCTAAAATAAAAGAAGATAAAAAAAGAAGTGAAATATTAAAAGTTTTACCTTTTGCTCTTAGAGAATTATCAACACAACTTAAAGCAGGAATTGGAATTTTTGATGCTATGCAGACAATTGCTGATAGTGAATATGAACCCTTATCAACAGAATTCCAAATAACATTAAAAGATATTAAATATGGTACAAATTATATTGAAGCATTTGATAAACTATCAAAAAGAGTAAATTCAAAAGTTCTTGATAATGTAATTAATCAGATAACAAGAACACTAATTAATGGTGGAAATCTTTCAAATACATTAAATACTATTGCTAATGATAATTCACGCAATATTAAAATTAAATATAAAGAATATTCTGAAAAATTAAATTCAATAATGTTATTATATATGTTTATTGCTGTTCTTATTCCTGTTATTTTGTTTATCATGATTGTAGCTGCAACAACTGTAATGGGTTCTATTATTAACCCTGAAGTACTTCTTATTTTATATTTATTCTTTTTTCCTATGATAATTATAATTATGATTATTTTTATAAAAAATCTAGAACCGACTGTTTAATCAATACTAATTTAATTTAAAAAAAATTTAAAAAAGATTTAATAATTAAAAAAAAGAATTAATAAATTATAGATCAAGTGAAGGAATTAAATTGAAAAGAGAAGAGGATTTTATAAAAAATTTTTCTCAAGATCGGGAAATAATAAGTCAATTTCTTATCATACACAAAGAAATTAGAAAAACAAAAAATAACAAACCATATCTTGAGTTAACATTACAAGACAAGACAGGACAGATTAAAGGTAGAATGTTTTCTAATAAAACATACAAGGAATCTGAAAAAATAGAAATAAACAAAGTATGGAACATCAATGGAAAAGTACAAGAATTCCCACAATATTCTGGTAATTATAATATCTTAATAAAAAACATAAATCCTTCAAATAAATATAACGAAGAAGATTTTATAAAAATATTAGAAGATTATGATAAACATGTAGAATATTTGTACAATACCATAAATGAAATTGAAGATAAAAACCTTAAAAAGGTTCTTGATTCATTTTTCAGTGATGTAGAATTTGAAGAAAAATTCTTGAATGCTCCTGCTGCTAAAATTCATCATCACAATTATAAAAGTGGACTTCTTGTTCATACAAATGAAGTTATTAAAATATGTAAAACAATATCTCAAATATATGAAGATATAGATAAAGATCTTCTACTTACTGGTGCAATACTACATGATATTGGAAAAACAGAAACATACTCCTATATTGATGATGATATTGACATAAAATATGAAGGTTACATGTTAGATCATTTATATGTTGGAGCTAACATGTTAGATAATAAACTAAAAAATATAGATATTCCTGATATCTTAAAAATACAATTAATTCATTTAATTCTTAGCCATCATGGAGAAACTTCACTTGGATGGGGATCTACAGTTGATCCAAAAATTCCAGAAGCTATAGCATTACATTATGCTGATGATATGAGTGCAAAAATAACAGGATCTTTAAAAAAATAAACTTAAAAACTAGTAAATTACATTAAATTTTATTATAAAATAAAACAAATATACTTTTATAATAATTATTTTTTATATAAAAATAAAAAAGAATAAAATATTACAGTTATTACATAAAATACTTAAGAAAAAGGTGTAGAAATGGATAAAATCAAAATCGCAATTGTTGGACTAGGAAACTGTGCTAGTTCATTAATACAAGGAATATACTATTATGCCGATAAAACAGAAGATGACGTTGATGGATTAATGCATTGGTCAATTGAAGGATACAAACCATCTGACATAGAAGTTGTAGCAGCAATTGATATCGATGAAAGAAAAGTTGGAAAAGATGTTAGTGAAGCAATATATGCTAAACCTAATTGTACAACAATTTTCTATCCAAACATGGAAAAAATGGATGTAACTGTTACAATGGGAAAAGTTCTCGACGGTGTAGCACCCCACATGAGTGAATATAAAGATGATTCAACATTTATTATTTCACATGAAGAAGAAAAAACAAAAGAAGAAATTGTTGAAGTTTTAAAAGAAAGTGGTGCTGAAATATTAGTAAATTATCTACCAGTAGGATCTGAAAAAGCAGGAAAATTCTATGCTGATTGTGCTCTTGATGCAGGAATTGCTTTTATTAATTGTGTACCAATATTTATTGTAAGTGATCCTGAATATGAAAATAAATTCTTAGAAAAAGGAATTCCATGCATAGGTGATGATATTAAAGCACAAATTGGAGCTACAATCACACATCGTACTTTAGCTAATTTATTTAAAGACAGAGGAGTACATCTTGATAGAACATATCAATTAAATACTGGTGGAAATACAGACTTTTTAAATATGTTAAATCATGACCGATTAGCATCAAAAAGAGAATCTAAAACAGAAGCAGTGCAATCTGTTCTAGCTCAACGTCTTGATGATGATAATATCCACATCGGACCTAGTGACTATGTTCCATGGCAAAAAGATAACAAATTATGTTTCTTACGTATGGAAGGTAGAACTTTTGGTGATGTTCCAATGAACATTGAATTAAGATTAAGTGTTGAAGATAGTCCTAACAGTGCAGGATGTGTAATTGATGCTATCAGATGTTGTAAACTAGCTTTAAATAGAAATATTGGAGGAGCATTAACATCTATTTCATCATATACCATGAAACATCCACCTATCCAATATACTGATGATATTGCTCATGATAAAGTAGAACTTTATATAAATGGTGAAATTGAACGTTAAATTTTTTTTATACCTTACTATTTTTTATTTTTTTTTATAAGATATTTCCAAAAAAAGCTTTTTTTAAAAAGAAAGGGAGGAGAATATCATAATTATCTAATTAAGATAATAATTATTTATTTTTAATAACTTCTTTATGTTCATTATTAGGAATAATTTGCATTTTACCATCAGAATATTCTTTAGTTAATTCCTCACCATCCATCATATAATGTAAACAGATAGCAAGAGCAGCAACTTCAGAGTGAGGTTGATTTGTTACACTTAAATTCCAATCTGCTAACTCATAAACTTCTGTAGGTACTCTTGAACCTCCAACTATTATAAGTTTATCTTTACCATTATCTCTAATTATAGGAACCACATCTTCAACATGTTTTCCATACATTGTTAGATGTATAATTTCATAACCATTTCTTTTATGTTCTTTAATTACAGGCATGAAAGCTTTTTGATATTCAACCTCAAAGTCCCCACCCCAATTTTCAACAACACTTTCTGCAGATTCAATTATGTGTTTATCATGTTCTCCACTTAATATTACTTTATCTGCCCCAAAAGCTCTTGCTGTTAAACAAACATGTGTTGTTATTCTTGTATCTCTTCCAAGTCTATGATCTAATCTTAAAACAGTTATCATTTAATTAAAACCTCTATTTATTTCTATAAAGCAATGATGGTTAAATTTAATATTAAAAATATTAAACATATTGCTTTTGATATTTCATTAGATGCACCTAATATATCTCCAGTTACACAGCCAAAATTATTTTCTGCAACATATGATAAATATAATCCACATACTGTTGAAGCTAAAACAGCCATTACTCCAGCTTGTTGTAACAATAAATAACCTATTATTAATGCAATTATAATCGTAATTACTAATACTTTGTAATCCATTCCTTTTCTAATTTCCTTTGCAATACCTTTAGTATCAGTTTTTCCAAATACCATAGAAGTAACCATACTAATTTTTGCACAAAATTCCATTAAAATTACAGATTTAACTAATTCAATTGTTGGAATTGATGCAAGTACTGCTATTGTAATGACTGCAACAATGAAAAATGTTGCAATACCACCTGTACCAACCATTGAATCACGCATAATACTTAAACATTTTTCATGATCTCCATGAGCCATGAGTCCATCACCCATATCAAGAAGACCATCAATATGATTAAATCCTGTAAACCATATTAAGAAACAATATATTAATGCTGCATAAAGAATTGGCTGAAAATTAAAAATGTTACTTAAAATATATGCAATAATACCACCGATAATACCAATAAACAATCCAATATATGGCCATAATATTACACTACCGGACATTTTCTCTAATGTAATATACCTATTTATTGGAATTCTTGTCGAAAATGATATTAAACCAAGAATACCGTCAATTGAAGGTTTTATTTTTGCATTTTTTCTATAATGATTATTTGCTTTTTTTGTCATGAATCTACCACCATTATTAACTTATTTTTATGGTTCAAATATTTTAGACATACAACCTGCAATTAATCCACCAATAATATCATCAGCTGATGGTCCTAAAATTCCAAGAATTCCTGGTTTTCTAGTATCATAAATTCTGAAATTAAATAATGCTTTTGTTCCAGATATTTGATTTGCAATAGCCATACCCATTATTTCATCCATATATAAATATGCAGGATCATCATCCACATTTACTCCACGGATTCTATGATGTTGGAAATCTTCTTCAAGTCTTAAACCCGCAACAAGATATGAAATTACATTAATATCTTCAAGTGCATGTAATAGTTGTTTACGGAACTTCTTACGAATAACTTCTTCATCCTCATCAACACCCACTACTAACTCCATTGCTGCATCTTCCATTGCATCAATAGTAATACCCATATCTTCCATATATTTTATAATATCATGAGGGTAACCTAGTAAATCTAATGATTTTCTTAAAGCTTCATCTACAATTTCTTTAACTTCATAAAATAAAGAAATATCAAATGGTAATTTAACATCAGATTTTCCTTTACATGCCACAAAAATAGTATTATAATAATTTCCCAAACTATTACTGAGTTTATCTTTATTTATTGCATCAGTATCCCATGAAGTTGTAGCTATTGTTTCAATAACAGTATTATATATATTCATCATTGTTAGATTATCTAATTCAACATCAAGTATTAAACTGATATTTGTAAAAAATTTATCTTGAATATATTCAACAGAACTAATTACACATATTCCATTTCTTTCAACTTTTATTCGTTCAAGATTAAGTGAATTAAAATAATGATTATCAAAACCAGATGCATATTTAAAGTCATATCCTTCTCTATTAGCAAGAATATATAAGGGATTTTCACTTTCTATATAAATACCATTATTCTTTGGAGAAACACTTATTCCTTCCATTTCTATGTTCAATTTAATTAACCTCCTATAAATTATTGAATTTAAAATTTTTAATTTTAATAATTATAACTTTATTAATAATATAATAAAAAAGTATTATGAGTTATGATAAGAAAAAACAAATTTATTTAAAAAAAGACGTATAAAATTAATAAAATTTTAATAAATAACTATTAACTAATATATTAAAAATAACATTAAGATACATAAAATACTATAAATAAAATTATATATTATAATAGGCATTATTAGGAGAATAAAATATGGTATTGATTATAGATCCTCAAACATCAGGACTAGCAGGTAATATGTTTATTGGAGCATTTGTTGACTTGGGTGCTGATAAAGATAAAGTGAGTAGTGTTATTAAAACATATGCTAATGAATTTGGTGAAATTTCAATTGATATTAATAAAAAAACAAAGTCTGGAATTATGACAACATATGCTGATATACAAACACAAGATAACTCAGCAAGACATTATCATGAAATTATTAAAAAAATAGATGAAATTACAGAAAAACATTATCCTAATGATTCAATTATAACTAAAACAGTTGAACTATCAAAAAAGATATTTAAAACAATTGCTGAAGCTGAATCAGAAGCACATGGAAAAAGTATTGATGAAATTCATTTTCATGAAGTAGGTAATGCTGATGCTGTTGCTGATGTGATTGGAGCTTCATATGCATATTATTTACTTGAACTTGATAAGGAAAAAGTATATTCTCTTTCTGTTGCAACTGGAAATGGTTGTGTAAATACACAGCATGGAATTCTTCCTGTTCCTGCTCCTGCTGTTATTAACATATTAAAAGATGTTCCAACTCATGGTGGTCTTGAAAATACTGAACTTACAACACCAACTGGAGCTGCTATCTTAGTAAATATTACTGATGAATATGTTCAATCATATCCTAATATTGGAAATAAAAAGATAGGATATGGTGCAGGAAAAAAGGATTTGAAAGTCTTTAATGCTTTACGACTTGTTCATGCTAAAAGTTTAATGAAAAAAGATACTATAACTACTCTTGAGACTAATGTTGATACCCTCACTGGTGAAGTTCTAGGAAGTTTATTTGAAAAATTAATAAATGAAGGCGCTAGTGATGTTAGTATTACTCCAACTATAATGAAAAAAAATAGGCCAGGCCATATAATTAAAATAATCTGTAAAAATAAAGATTCAGAACACATAACTAATGTTTTAATGAAAGAAACAGGTACTCTTGGTGTGAGAATTATTCCAACTATGCACAGAGGAGTTGCAACACGAACCAATATCCATCAAAAAATAGAAATAAATGGAAATATTGAAGATGTTAGATTTAAATTAGGTTATGCAGGCGATGAAATAATAAAATATAGTCCTGAATATGATGATATTAAAAAATTATCTGATAAAACAAAAATACCAGTACGTGAATTAATGGAAATTGCAAAAACTGAATGTATGAAAAATAATAAGGAGAATTAAAATATGAGTAAACCTAAAGCTATTTCAGTACTATCTGGAGGTCTTGATTCAACTGTAGCAACATCTGTATATGCAGATAAATATGAAATAACTGCCATAACATTTAACTATGGACAACAAAGTTTAAAAAAGGAATTAGAACATGCAAAAATGCTATGTGAAAAACTTAATATGAAACATGTTATAATCGATCTTCCATGGCTTAATGAAATTAGTAATTCTACTCTTACAACTGATGACGAAATTCCTAAAGTTAAAGATGAAGAACTTGACAATATTGAAAAATCTATAGAAACAGCAAAATCAGTATGGGTTCCTGCACGTAACACTGTTTTTTGTAGTATTGCACTTGCATATGCTGAGAGTATTAAAGCTGAGATAATAATTGTTGGATGGGACTATGAAGAAGCTATAACATTTCCAGATAATTCCAAAGAATACTTAAATGCTTTTAATGAAACAATTAAATATGGTTCTTTTGATGATATTGAAATAAAAGCACCATTAATTGACATGAATAAAGAAGATATTGTTAAAAAAGGAGTGGAAGTTAATGCCCCTATGGAATTAAGTTATTCATGTTATAGTGGAAATGATGAACATTGTGGTGTATGTGAATCATGTAAAAGAAGAAAAAGAGCATTTATTCAAGCAAATATTCAAGATCCAACTAAGTATATGAGTGATTAAATGAAAAAAATCGAATATGAATTAAAAGAACAGATAAAAACATTAACTACTGAAGATTTTTATAACAGATTTAACAACTTTGAATTTACACAAAGTTTTTGTAGAAAATGTTTTAACTATAACCAAAATTTTTCATGTTCACCTCTTGAAATTAATATTAAAGACTATATCCTAGATTTTGAATATGTTGATGTTATAGTAACACAACTATTTTTTAAAAAAGACGATTACACAAAAGAATATTCAAAAGAAGAACTTGATGATATTATAAAACAAACATTTATTGAAGAAAAAAAGAAAGTTAAAAACAAATTATTAACTATGGAAAATGAATATTCAAAAGCAGAAAGTATTACAGGACCATGTGATTATTGTAAGATAAAATGTAAAAATAAATATGATAAATGTATTTATCCAGATAAAAAAAGATACTCATTATCATCTCTTGGAATTGATAGTGAAAAAATTCTTAAAGATTTATTCTCAATTAAATTAATACTAATTGAAGGTAAATTACCAAAATATATGAATAATGTTTCAGCAATTTTATATAATAAATAATTATTAAAAAAAAAGATCATCTTAAAAAAATAAAAAAAGTAAGAAGAAATAATATGGTTATTTAATAACCATTAATACTTCATCTTTATCTACTGTATCCCCTTCAGAAATAAAAATATCAGTAACTTGTCCTGCTTTATCTGATTTTACATCGTTTTCCATTTTCATAGCTTCAAGAACAGCAACTGTATCTCCTATTTCTACTTTGTCACCTACATTAACTTTGAGTTTAACTATCATACCTTGCATAGCTGAACAAACTCCATCTTCAATAGATTCCTTAATTTTTTGTGAAGCAGGTTCCATTTCCATGTATCCTGTAGGTAATACTTTAACATTAAATGTTTCTCCATCAACTTCCACATCATATGTTGTAGGAATACCTGAAGCAGTATATTCAACTTTTGGTTCTGGTATTTCTTCTGCTACTGCTTCCCCTTTAAGGAATTTTTCTCCCACTGTAGGATATAATACATAAGTTAAGAGATCTTCTTCTTTATTTAGAAGTTTTTCAGATTCTGCTTTTTCACGAGCAGCTTCTAATTCAGGTTCTATTAAATCTGCTGGTCTGCAAGTAATTGGTTCTTCATCACCATTTGCTTTTTTATATAATTCTTGATCTATTTCTGCTGGTGGTTTTCCATATAAACCTTTAAGATAGTCTTTTACTTCTTTTGTAATATTACTATATCTTTCACCAGATAAAACATTCATTACAGATTGTACACCTACAATTTGACTTGTTGGTGTTACAAGTGGTGGATAACCTAAATCTTTTCTAACTGCAGGTATTTCTGCAAGTACATCCTCATATTTATCAATTGCACCTTGTTGTTTTAATTGAGATACTAAATTTGATAACATTCCTCCAGGAACTTGATAAAGTAATACATCTGCATCTACTTTAGAAGATAAAGGATCAAATAAAGCATTATATTTTTCATATAACTCTACAAAGTGTTCTTTAACTGAAGACAATGCTTTAAGATCAATACCACTATCATATTCAGTACCATTTAAAGCAGCAACAACACTTTCTGTTGGAGGTTGTGATGTTCCACCAGAGAATGGTGATATTGCTGTATCAAGAAGATCTACTCCAGCTTCTACAGCTGCTTCATAACTCATTAAAGTCATTCCACTAGTACAATGACTGTGTAGATTTATATCTAAATCTACTTCTTCTTTAAGTGATGTTACTAATTCTCTTGCTACACCAGGAGTTATTAACCCTGCCATATCTTTAATAGTAATTGCATCACAATCCATTGCTGATAATTCTTTTGCAAAATCAACATAAGTATCTATTGTATGTACTGGACTAATTGTGTAACTTATTGTTCCTTGAACATAAGCTCCTTGATCTTTTGCTGTTTTTATTGCTGTTTGCATATTTCTTGAATCATTTAATGCATCAAATATTCTGAAAACATCTACTCCATTTTCATATGATTTTTCAACAAATGCTTTAACTACATCATCAGCATAATGCTTGTATCCAACTAAATTTTGTCCTCTTAATAGCATTTGAATTGGAGTTTTTGTTACATGTTCTTTAAATATTCTAAGCCTTTCCCATGGATCTTCATCTAAAAATCTTATACAGGTATCAAAAGTTGCTCCCCCCCATGCTTCTAATGAGAAATATCCTACTTTATCCATATCTTCTAAAATAGGAACCATATCTTCTGTTCTCATTCTTGTAGCAATTAGTGATTGGTGAGCATCACGTAAGGCTGTTTCGATTATTTTTACTTTTGCCATTACTGCACCTACTTATTATTATTTGAATATAAAATTGTACTAAATAAAAGTTATTATTCTAATACTCATCATAAGTATGGTTTTATTTTATAATATTAAAATTCCATACTACTATAATCTAATATTTATATTTGTTTAAAGTAATATACTTAATTTACTATTATTTTATTAAATTAAATGAAAAATAATTAGTTAAAATTATGAAAAATTAAATCTTAAAAAAAGTGGTAGTGATAATTCTTAATAAAAAAAAAAGATAATTTATAAAAAAAATTAAAAATTATCTATTTTAATCTTTTTCCTGTTATAGGTTTTTTATTCTGCCAACTGTATTTTCTTAATCTTTTAGATCTTCCGAAACCACAAGAAGCACAATATTTTTTAGTTGGGTTGTAAGCGTTTCTACCACATCTTCTACATCTGATGTGATTTTTTTTATTACGTTTACCAAATGATGGTGTTCCTTTCACAGTATCTCCTCCAATAATTAATTCGAATTAAATAATGAATAAATAAAAACCCTTTTTAAAAAGGTAAAAAAGAGAGAATAGAATTAAAAAAATCCTATTCATCAGATATACGATCGTTTATATCTCTTAATACTCTAACTATTAAAAAAAGAGTATTCAAGTTATTTTTTTGAATAAGGACGATTAATATTAATAAGTATTAATTACTAAATGTCCTCTATCTAATTATCCTGGTGATATGTATACTATGTTATTTCCACGAACTAAAACTACGCCTAATCTACGGATAGATTCTCCATCTTTTAGTTCTTCTGCGTCATTAATTACTAAATTCATATGCATGTCAAAACTTTGTAAAACTCCTCTGAATTCTTTTCCACCTTTAAGTTTAATAAGAACTTGAGAATTTAAAGCTTTACCTAATGCATCTAAAGGTCTAGATGTGTTATTATTATTTTTTTGATCGTTCACTATTAATCACCTTATCAATAATATATATTTATTATATGTTTTGAATTATATTTAAATGTATCTATTAAATATTTAACAAAAATTATTAAATAATATTATATATGTTATTACTATTATAATAAATCTTATTTAGATAAAAAAGAATAAAATAAATACAAAAATAAAAAAAATTCTAATAGAATACTTTTTAAAGTAATACAAATAAATAAATTACTTAAATAGATAAAACAAAGATCTTTTAAAAACCAAACAAATAAGTTGGAGTTAATAAATTGAAAACAAAAAAAAGAAATTTCCTAAAAAATAAAAGAATTAAAGAAATCAAAAAAGAATTAGGTAATTATGAAAATATTATTCCAAAAAAAGCAAAAGTAGAATATATTAAAATTGATGATTTACCTGATATTTATTTAATTGATGGAGAACCACTTTTAATGCAAACAGATGAAAAAATTATTCCAACATTAAAATCTGTACAAAATATAGAAAACAATGAAAAAAATGTTACCGTAGATATGGGAGCTATAAACTTTGTAATTAAAGGTGCAGATATTATGTCTCCAGGAATTGTTGATGCTGATAAAACAATAAGTGTTGGAGATACTGTTATTATTGTAGATGAAACACATAAAAAACCATTAGCTATAGGTACTAGTTTAATAACAGGTGAAGAAATGATAGAAAATAACAAAGGTAAAGCTATAAAAAATCTTCATTATGTTGGAGATCCTATATGGAACTTAGAAATATGAGGTTATAATATGAAAGATAATTTCTGTTTAAAATATGATTCTGGTAACGTATTATCTAATAAAGTACATGAAATTGGAATTATTGCTCTTGGTTCTCATAGAGAAAACCATGGCTCAGCTCTACCAATCGATACTGATTCTAAAATTGCAGCCAATGTAGCTTTAAGTGTCGCAACAAAAACAGGTGCTACATATCTTGGAATATTTTACGCTGCTACAGAATATGATTATGTTAAACATGGAATTCATTTAAATAAAGATATATTGATTAATAGTCAAATAATACCTCAACTAACTAATATCAAAGAACAGCTGAATATAAAAAAAGTTATTATTGTAAATGGTCATGGGGGAAACAATATAATTATGGATGATATTGATTTAATTTCAGAAAAAACAGGACTAGAAATTATATTTAATAATGCTATAATTGAAAATGAAGGACCTCACGCATGTACAGGAGAGTTATCAATGGGTAAAGTTTTAGGAATAGTTGATACAACAAAAATCCAAGAACATGGAAACTTTAAAATAAATCCAGAAGTAGGAATGGTAGGTCTTATAGAAGCTAGAGAAAATGAACCTATCATTAATAAAGAAGCTAAGACTATAGAAAAAGATGGATTTACCATTGATGAAGAATACGGAAAAAAATTATTAGAAAATGCTAAAATGAGTATAATAGAAGATATTAAAAAAATAATATAATTCTATTTCCCTTGTTCTATCTTTTTAATTAAACTTTTACATTGATTTGATAGCTTTTTATTATTAAATGCTAAACTTATTCTTGATATTGCTTCAAGTGATCTGATTACTTGATCAAGCCAACTAAATATATCACCCGGATAGATGTGAATATCATAGTTTGTCATAAAATATTTACTTATATGATTTGGACTCCATCCATGTAATCTTTGTTTTATAATTTTATCAGAAATATTTACTTCAAAACATTTACAAAATGGTTTTTCTTTACAATTACATGAAAAGAAGTCAATTTGTAATGAAATTAATTTATCTGAAAACTGTGGATCAAGCTTAGCTAATACTTCTCCTGATGTTATAATATCTCTAGTTGAATCTGCAAACAGACGTGAACTAACATTTGTTTTAAGTACTGATGAGAGCCTATTAATTACTCGATTACTTAGATATGCACTTTCAAATGGTTCAATATTTTCAACTGTAACTAACGGATCTTGTTTTAGATGTTTTTTAATATATTCAGCTTTATATAATTTTAAAAATGATACTGATACTGCTCTTCCATATCTTGTTGGAAGATATACATCTTGATTATTATCCTTATTTTTAATAAGTTTTTTATCATACAATACATCCATTACTTCATCAAACAATATTGGAGCTTCTATCTTATCATACTTTGATTTTAAATTTCGAATATCAGAATTTCGTATTGCTGATATATCAGCTAGTACTTGTTCATATAAATCATCTTCACTATATTCAATATTAATATTATCCACATCACTATCAAGTAATTCAATAGCAATTTGTTCTTCAGAATCCCCATCAAAATCCTTATTTAGTTCAGGAAGAAGATATACTTTACCTATATCATGAAATGAAGGTCTTCCTGCACGTCCAATCATTTGTGAAAATTCATTATTTGTTAACCATTTATTTCCCATACGTAACGTTTCAAATAATACTTGTGATGCTGGAAAATCAACACCTGCAGCAAGAGCTGCTGTTGTAACTACTGTTGATATTTTCTGATTTGCAAAATCTTTTTCTATTTTAATTTTCTTAGAATATGATAAACCTGCATGATATGCGGCTGTAGTAATACCTTTCTTTTCAACTTGTTGAGCTATTTGGTGAGTTTTTCTTCTTGAATTTGTAAATATAATAGTTTGTCCTCTATATCCTTTTGAAGATTTAGAATCATACTCTTTTTTAGATAATTTCGCAAGTAAATCTTTCTTTTCATATTCACTTTTTGTAAAAATTAAATGACGTTCAAGAGGAACAGGTCGTTCTTTATACTCTACAAGTTTCATATTAAAATCATTTGCAATCACTTTTGGATTTTTAATTGTTGCAGATAAACCTATTAGTTGTGCTTTAGGGAAAATTGTTATTAATCTTTTAACTAAACCATTAAGTCTAGGCCCTCTTTCTTCCTCATCAAGCATATGAATCTCATCAATAACAACAGTTCCCATATTTTTTAATTGAGTATATTGTCCAGAACGTAATAGAAAATCAAGACCTTCATATGTTGCTACAATAATATCAGCATCTTTAACTGATTTATTTTGAAGAGTTAATTCACCTTTTGCTTTAACACGATTTGATCCTACTTTAATTGCAACTTTCATACCTAATGAACCATATTGCTTTTTAAAGTCCCTATACTTCTGATTAGCAAGAGCAACAAGTGGTGTTAAATATATAAATTTTTTATGTTGCATTGCCTTAGGTATACCTGCGAGTTCCCCAACTAATGTTTTACCAGAAGCTGTTGCTGATACAACAAGAAGATTTTCACCCTTAAGAACACCTGCTTTAAGAGCAAGTAATTGAACAGGAAGTAAGAATTTAACTTTTTTATCTAAAATCTTTTTAAATGCTTTAGGTAATTTTAATTTTTTAACTGAAATTTTTGGATAATTTGTCTTTTTAACTCTAATTCTATCATATACAGTTAAATCATCATGTTTAAGAGGATTGAATTTAGGATCAAACATTTGTAATATTTTTTCTAAATTATTTGTTACACTAAGTAATTTCTTAAAACGAGGATATGAAACACGACTATAACCTCTTAACTCCATTATACGTTTAATCTCTTTTTCTGCACATTGTTTACATATATATTCATCATAAAGTTTGTATGCTAATGATTTTTTTAATAAAGTTATATTACCCTCAAAAGTACAATGTCTACATATATTTGTATATTTATAAGGAATATTTAGAGAATTTAACATTGCTTCAATTTCTTCATCCTTTGTTGCAAGTAAAATATTTTGTTTTCTAAGAATTTTTATAAGATCTTTTGGTGATTTTAATGTTTCAATATTATCTTGTCTTATGATAAAACGTTGTGGTCTAATTTTTCCATTACTATTTTCTTGAAGTTTAAAATATCCAAAAAATAATGGTTTTCTTTGATTATTTAAAGCACCCTTTGCTGAACCTATAGGATATACTTCTACTACTTTTTTGTTTCGTCTTAATATTATCATAGTATCAAAAATTATCTGATTATTTATTCTATTACATTGTCTTTAATAAACTAAGTCCAATATTTCTTAAAACTAGACTATAATATATACATTTATATAAATTACAAATAATTATAAATTTACATTTTTATATGAATCTTATTCTAATTTTTTTATTGAAAAAAACTATTAGAATTATATAATTAAATTAGTTAAATATATAAAAAAATTATCTAAATAGAACCTCACCATCAAAAATACACTTATTTTAAAATTAAACTATATAACAATTTAAAAATAAACTATTATTTAATTAATATTAAATTATTTTTTCAATAAAATAGTGAGGTGTGAAATGGATACTAAAGATTTACCAACATATCAAGATTTTATGTTACCTGTACTGGAAATTCTTTCAGATGAAAATACACTATCAAAAAAAGAAATTAAAGAAAAAATTATACAAAAAAAGAATTTACAGATGAAGAATTAAATATTACAACCCCATCAGGTACAAATACCATTCAAGAACGTATAGGTTGGGCTATAACATACTTATTTAAAGCAAAAGTTATAACAAGAAAGAAAAGAGGAATATATGAAATTAATGAAAGAGGTTTAACATTACTTAAAGAAAATCCTAAAAGAATTGATAATGAAATTTTAATGCAATTTAAAGAATTTAAAGAATATAAAAATCCAATAGAAAATATAAAATATCCTAATACTCAAGAAAATAAAAAAAATGAAAACTTTATTGAAAAAACTCCAATTGAAACTATTGAATATAATTTTAATAAATTAAATAATAAATTAGCTAAAGAATTATTAGATGAAATTAAATCAAAAAGTCCAGAATTTTTTGAAAGATTAGTTGTTGATTTATTAACATCAATGGGCTATGGAGGATCACGTAAAGATGCAGGACGTGCAATAGGTAAAAGTGGAGACGAGGGTATTGATGGTATTATAAATGAAGATGTTCTTGGACTAGATACTATCTATATTCAAGCAAAAAGATGGAAAGATAATGTCAGTAGACCTGAAATTCAAAAATTTAGTGGAGCACTCAATGGTAAAAATGCAAATAAAGGAGTATTTATTACAACATCATCTTTCTCAGAAGGTGCTAAAGATTTTGCAAAAGGAGTTAACCAAACAATTATATTAATTGATGGAGAAAAACTCGCCCAACTTATGATGGATTTCAAAGTAGGAGTATCAATAGAAACTACATATGAAGTTAAAAAATTAGATTTAGATTATTTTGAAGATGAATAAAAACTTTAAATTAGAGGTTAATTATGAAAAAGAAATTTAAAATAGCACTTATTATTTTATTAATTATAATTATTATTCCAATAGCTTATTATGGAATAAATTCATATCTTGACTATCAAGATCAAGAAAACTTTTACAATACAATAAAAAATGTAAGTGACATGGAAAATAAATCAGACATAGAACATAGCGTAATATTAAACTCAACACATGTAACTGAAAAAGAAATTAAATCCAATCAGACTAAATCAATAAATGATTTATCAAAAGAGATAAAAATACTTCAAGAATTAGACAATAATACTCGAAACTCAACATATAAAGAATATATAGAACTAGAAATTGACAGAATGACATCAGAATCAAAAGTTTATGAACAGATGTGTAATATTTATGATGCTGATGAAAGATATGAAAATGGTGAAATAACTTCACAAAAAAGATATGAATTACAAAAAGACTACATATCAAAAGAATATGACTACATCAATAAAACAACTGATAAGAAAATAGAAGTAGAATTATTCTTAAATAAACATCCAGATATGAAAGATAAATTTGATGAATTAAAAATTGATGAAGACTTCTTAGTATGTCAAAGTGAAGAAAACAATATTACATCAATAACTAAAAATTAATTATTAATTCTATTTATATAGTTTTAATAATTCTTTATTCTATTTTTTTTAGAAAAAAATTTATATTTTTTTTTAAATTAAATCTTTTTTTCCATATTTTTACTATTTTTTTAAGACTATCTTATTAATTATTTAAAACATATCTTATAATATAAATATAAGAAATAAATAATAAAAGAAAATAATATTTTATAAATATGATAGGACGTGTTTTATTATGTATAATATGGGAGCATCAACCAAACCTGGTTATGATATTGCTAATAAAAGTAGAGAAATTATTAAATCATTAATTGATGATGAAACTAAAGATTTAACTTACGAAGAACGTGATATTGTAGAACGTGTTGTTCATTCTACAGCAGACCCCGAATATGCTAAACTTGTTAAAATTTCACCTACATTTGTAGAGACTGCTTTAACATGTTTTGATAATAATGAAGATATTTTAACTGATATTAATATGGTAAAATCAGGAATTACACGTTATGATGGAGAAGTAATGTGTTATATTCGTGATGAAAGAGCTGTTAAACTTGCTAAAAAAGAAGAAATTACTCGTTCAGCTGCTGCTATGAGAGTTGCTGCAGAAGATGGATTCAAAGGTATTGTTGCCATAGGAAATGCACCAACAGCATTATTTGAAGTTATGAGATTAGTTGAAGAAGGACAAATGGATGCAAGAGCAGTTGTTGGAGTTCCTGTAGGATTTGTTGGAGCTGCTGATTCTAAAGAAGCATTAAGTAAAACCAACATCCCACATGTTATTACAACCGGACCTAAAGGTGGAACACCTATTGCTGTAGCTGTTATAAATTCATTATTAAATATTAGGAAATAATTTTAGGAAGATAAATATGAAACTTGATAAATCAAAACAATTATATGAAGAATCTGTAAAATATTTACCAGGAGGAGTTAATTCACCTGTAAGAGCATACAAACCATACCCTTTCTTTGCACAAAAAGCTAAAGGATCTAAAATATATGATGTTGATGGTAACGAATATATTGATTACTGTCTTGGATATGGTCCTATTGTTTTTGGACATGCAAATGAAACTATTGTTGAAGAATCCATTAAACAATTAAAAGAAGGTACTGATTATGGTGTTCCTTCAGAAAAAGAATTAATTCTTGCAAAAGAAGTTACTAAAAGAGTCCCATGTGCTCAAATGGTTAGATTTACAAATTCTGGAACAGAAGCCACAATGAGTGCAATTAGATTAGCTCGTGGAATCACAGGTAGAAATAAAATTATTAAATTTGAAGGAGCATACCATGGTGCTCATGATGCAGTTCTTGTTAAATCTGGTTCTGGTGCTGCAGGTAAACCTGATTCACCAGGAGTTCCTGAAGATGCTACTAAAAATACAGTACTTGCACCTTTTAATGATCCTGAAAGTTTAACTGAAATTATCAAACAAAATAAAGATGAAATTGCATGTATTATAGTAGAACCTATTATGGGAAATATTGGTTGTGTTCCACCTAAAGATGGTTTTTTATCATTCTTACGTGAAATTACTGAAGAAAATGGAATCATATTAATATTTGATGAAGTTATTACTGGTTTTAGAATTAGTAAAGGTGGTGCTCAAGAATATTATGGAGTTACTCCAGATCTTGTTACTTTTGGAAAGATTGTTGGAGGAGGATTCCCTATAGGAGCGATTGCTGGTAAAAAAGAATATATGGAACAATTTACACCTAGTGGTAAAATATACCAAGCAGGTACTTTTAGCGGAAACCCAATGTCAATTAATGGTGGTATTGCAGCATTTAAAGTTTTAGATGATCAATTCTACAAACAATTACATGATAAAGGTGAATACTTACGTTCTGGTATTAGTGATATTTTAAATAAATTAGATATTAACTACCAAATAAATGGTGTTGAATCCATGACACAAGTATATTTCACCGATAAAGAAGTATATGATTATGAAACAGCACAAACATCAGATACTGAAGGATTTTTAAAATATTTCCATACACTTCTTGAAAATGGTGTTTTTGTTGCACCATCACAGTATGAATGTGCATTTTTATCAAATCAACACTCAACAGAAGATCTTGATAAAACTCTTGAAGCAATAGAAATTGCTTTGAAAAAATTATAGATAAAATAAACTAACCCCCACAATCTCTTTTTTATAATTTATATATTACAAATTATCCACAATTAATTAAATAAAGGTTTGAATATGAAAATAGCAGTAGGACTTGGAGAAAATGAAAACATATTAAAAGCTATTGAACAATTCCCATTTGATGATATAAAAATAGCTAAAACTAATAATGAATTATTAGAATACTTGAAAGATCCAACTATTGAAGGTGTTATTCGAGGTTCACTCCAATCAAATATAATAATGGATCTTAGAAAAGAATACCCTCATATATTTAGAACATCAATTCTTGAAAAAGATGGACATATATTTATGTTAACTCCAGTTGGAATTGATGAATGTGATACAATCCAAGCAAAAAAAGTAATAATAGAAGAATGTTCTAAAATTTTTACAAAAATAGGAATAGAACCTAAAATTGCTCTAATATCTGGTGGAAGAAAACAAGATAAAGGACGTAGTAGTAAAATTGATAAATCAATAGATGAATGTGAAGAGATTTTTGAAAAATTAGAAAATAAATATAATATAAAACATTATTATA